>JASFFJ010000083.1:0-16219 GCA_050124355.1 Desulfobacterales bacterium
AGTCAGAGAACATTTCCGGTGTTCCCACAAAGCGCATGGTTAAGCCTTTGGCCGCTTCCACGATATACTCAGAAAATTGTTTGGAGGCGATGGCAACCGAGGCCCGGCAGCTTTCCATCAGCCTCTTCAACAAGGCCTCATAGGCCTGGCGACCGCCCAGAGAGTTAGGCGTCGGCAACGGGACCGGCACCAGACCGGCATACTGGCAGGCGAAAAAATGAGTTATAAAATCCGTATCGGTGTCGGCAATCAGGGCCACCCGTGAGCCACGCTGAAGACCCAGAGCGATAAAACGGCCGGCAATCGCCCGGGCCTTATTCTTCAATTGCCAATAGGTCAATACATCCTGCAATTTACCTTTGCTATTATAGAAATTAAAGCCGGTGTCTCCCTGGGCCGCATATTCTAACGCTTCCACCAGGGTGGCGAAACCGCCGGCTTGCAGTTTAAGCTTATTTTCGGTGGGTGTCGGTTTCATTCCAGGATCCCGTTCCGGTGAGTTGAATCCAGTGTTGCTGAAAAAATGACTCAGGATGGGTTGGCAACAGTTTCAACATTCAAGCGATGGTGTTTCTTTCTTTATCAACTTCTTTGCGTTGCGTGTCAACCTTCATTTCAAATTGAAACAGGGGAGGTCATGATTTCCCATTTCCATTATAGTTGACAGGAGATTGGCATCTGAGATTTGGAGGTTTTTGAGGATTTAATTCTCAGATTTCGGTAACAAACCTGGAGTTGGATTGAGTGCCGGAAGCACAGAACGTGCGGCCCCCTGGTTTTGTTCGGCGTTCAACCATCGCGACCTCGCCTTTTTGAGGGCCTTTGACCCCCCCCCGCCATTCCACCTCAGACGCTCAACGGAGGTGGCGGCGTGGATCAAAGCGGCTGCCCCCTGCCTTGCGGTGTTGTCGCCGTATTGGTCGAGAAAAATATCGAGTCGTGGCGATTCTCGACCTTGGTGCATGTGGTCAAGCCACCGCATCAATGCATTGAAAGTGGCCTTGGCGTCGTTGGACCTCGCCGTCTTGAGACATTGGCGGAAAAATGCCACCTCGGATTCCTGCCGCTCCTGCCGCCAATACCGCCAACGGGATTGCAGTCGATGGCGAAATGTCCATGCCAAAGCAGCTAAGAATGCCAAAATCGGAATCGACCACCACCACTTCCCAGTCGCCGACCTATCCTTCTGAGCCTGGGAGGCCGCAGAGGTCTGCGCCGCGGGATTGAGGACTACAGCCAAAGTTCGACCCTGTAACGTTTCACGTTTCAGTTCTTCATTGGTGATGTCCCACCAGGTGACCGTCACATCAGGAATTTTAGCTTTGCCCGGTTCCTGAAATACATACGTAACGGATTCTTTGCGAGAACCGGTCAGGGTACCGCGGTCGGTGCGGTCTGATACCAAAGGCTGGATCGGGTAGACGGCGACACCATCAACTGGATCATATGCCAGGGGTACGAAGGCCGATCCGGGCACATCGGCCGCTTCAAAGGCAAGGACATGTTTGAGGCTGTCTCCAACTTTCACCTCTCCGGTTTCCGGTTCCCACTGCTGCCGGGCCTTAAGTTCCGTCGTGCTAATCAGCTCGGATTCCTGCTGGGCGCCGGGTGGCAGATTGGCCTGAAACTGCAGGGCAGGCGTATTCACCCGTTCAACGGATGATTTTGCATTGGCGCCCCAGCTCTTTATCTCGACTTCCACAGGCACTGCCGGAACCTGGATTTTCCCGGAGCGCTTTGGAAACACCAGCAATTCATATCGCTTATCGGAATAGGATTCGCCGTCTAATGTTTCCTGTATTCGGGTGCCCTGGGTTTCGACCCGCTGGACGAGCGCCCCGGATATTTCGAAATCGCGAATCTGCTTGATTTGCGCCCAATCGCTGCGTATTAGGACATCGACTTCTAGTGTCACCCGCTGGCCAACCCAGATGTTTTCCTTGGGAGTAAGGAAAGCGCAAACCACCACGGGCTGCTGACCATTCGCTTTAGTGAAAGGCGATCCGGGCAATAGCACTGAGATCATTAACAGGGTCGTTATTGATAAAGCTCTGATTTGCATCGTTTCATAGCTCTACTGTTTTTAGGCTAATATTAATCAGTTTTCAGGGAGTAGTGTGTGGTGATCATTGTTACTCTTTACTGTATACTGATCACTGTTTACTGATGACTGATTACTGACAAATGACTACTGAGCACTAAACTCTATACTCAAGTCTCTAAACCTTTGAACTCTGCACCATGAACCCTCCTCCTGCACCGTCCATCCCCGCCGTGCCCACATCAGTGATACCAGCACAATCAAAGGAACGAAGGCATATCCGGAGTCTTTCCAGCGCTCACCACTTTGCTCAGCCAATACGCTTTTTAGGTCTTGCTCAGCCTGGCGGGAAATGCCTCTCACGTCGGACGCGTCCACGGACAACAGGGACACCTGTGCGTCCAGGGCATTGGCTGCTTCCGCAAGTCCTTTGTCTGCCGGTGCTCCCAAGGGGTTTAGGGCTAAAAATTGCAAGGGAATTTGCACCTGGCTGTCCTTTTGGTCAAATTTTGCGATCTGTGCTGGAGAAACGGTGTCGGTGATCACCACCACAGAGCCGATCCTGCCGGGTTGATTGAAAAGCTTCCCGGCCAGCGAAATGGCATCGACGAGCGCGTCGCCCTCAACGGGCATGGTGTCTGGCCCCAATCCTTCCGCCATCGTATTAACGATTCGGCCATCCCGGGTGAGCGGCATAACCAGATGAGCACTCCCACTGTAGGCAATCAAGCCGGTTGCTCCCCATTGGCGCAGGTCCAGCAAATCGTGCAGTTTCTGCTTGGCGCGTTCCAGGCGCGAAGGCGGGACATCTTCGGCCATCATGGACGGGGTCACCTTGAGCAAGACGAACATTCCGGCCGTGTCCTCTGAAAACGGTGAGGGCTCTTTTCTCCAAGAGGGCCCGGACCGGGATACCCCCATTAACACCCACACTACCAGAAGCAGGTGAATCGGTTGGATTTGCGCTTTTCGATTGCTCCCGACGAGGAGATGATCGAGCAAATGTGGGGCGATTAAGCCTTTCCAGGCGCTTTTGTCGTTCTGCCTCCGAAAAAGCGTCCACCACACCAGTGTTGTCGGAATCAAGATCAGCAGCCAGTAGGAGCGCAGAAAGTGGAAGTTTTCAATCACTATGTTTCCCCGATATGCCCGCAGATCACACAGATGGACACAGATAATTAGTTGTTTTTTGTATTTGCAAATCGTTCATATTCAAGTTTTGGATGATGTCCAAAGTTTACGAGCAAGCCGACTGGTAAACGTGCTGCATTAAAGTAGTTCAGGAGCTGTGTGCGGTGTTCATCGACAATTGATGGAACGGTCTTGATTTCAACGATTACTTTCTCAAAACAGATGAAGTCAGGCTGATAGGTCTTCCTGAGAACATGTCCCTTATATTCCAGCTGAATATATTCCTGTGTTTGAAAAGGGATGTCACGCAAGTTCAACTCAATTTCCAGACACTCGTGATAGACAGACTCCAAGAACCCACATCCTTTCTCATTGTAAACCTCGAAACAGGCGCCAAGGATATCGTAAGTCTCACTTTTTAACGGAAAATAATCGGTCATTTTTATTTTGATTTTTCCGCAGATAACGCCGATTTGCATAGATAAATTTAATTTATATCTGCGTTTATCCGCGCAATCTGCGGGCTACTTTCGACCTCATTGCGACACTGTGAAATAGCAAAGAAAGCACCAAACCAAAACCAATCGGCCAATGAAACAAATCCAAGCGGGGCCGGTAGCGGATGGTTTCAACTTGTCGTGCTTCCAAGCGGTCCAAGTCTGCGTAGATTCCCTTGAGCTGTTCGCGGTCGGCGGCATGAAAGTAGGGCCCGCCGGTCGTTTCGGCCAAATTTTGCAGGGCTTCTTCATCAAGTTTTTCTTCGCCAACAGCTGTCGGATCGCTCACGGCCACGGTGTGCACCACGATGCCCTTGTCGGCGGCAATTCTTGCCGCTTCTGCAGGCGGTACCTGGCTTCCGGTATCGTTGCCATCGGTTAAAGCGATGATGATACGCTGCTTTACCTCGCTGCGTTCAAAGCGTTTTCTGGTCAACGGGCCGGTGTCCTCGATCTTACCGTCCGGCGATGATTTAATTACGCCGCGTGGTCCAAAACGTTTTCTGAAATCGGGATCCTTGGGATAATCTTCATTTTCCGGCTCTTCTTCCGCACTCAAGTGGTAGAGGTTACCGAAAAATTCGTCGAAACCATGATTAGTCGGTAAATGCTCATCTTTATCACCGAGATGATTTTTACCGAATTGACCGGTGGCATACCCCTGTGCCTTGAGAAGCCCGGCAATGGTCGGATCCTCTTCTTGCAATCCGAGATCCGCGCCTGGCAGCCCCACCTCGGAAAGACCGATTTTATAGGCGCTCTGGCCCGTGATATAGGACGACCGCCCGGCAGTGCAAGACTGCTCACCGTATTAATCGGTAAACATCATGCCCTCTTTGGCAATGCGGTCAATGTTGGGTGTGCGGTACCCAACCAGTCCGAAAGTGTATGCACTGATGTTGGAAATACCGATGTCATCGCCCCAGATCACCAGAATGTTGGGCTTGTCGGCTGCTTCGGCCTCAGAAAAGTTCATGGGTGCAGTTGCAAGCATGATGGTCACCATCAAAAAAATAATTTTCTGTAAATTGATTTTCATTTCAACCTCCTAACCCGGATAAACCGGAAGTAAAAACGATTAATCACGAAAGCACGAAAACACGAAAAGTAATTAAAATAGATTTCGTGTTTTCATGGTGAAAAATTTTTTGCGCAGTTTTTGCAAAACTGAATTGGTAACTCCCTTCATAAGCCACCGTCTCTTATTGTGAGAAGTGAAAGGTTCTGTTGTTATCGGGCATTCGCAGCTAATTGATCTAAAAGTTGGACAATGCTGGTGGCTTATGAAGGGAGTTTGATGTCACACTACTTAGTCAACAATTTGAATGTGTAGAATGCTTTACCTAATCCACCATTTGTCAAATCGACATGAATCTCATCGCCGGATTGATAATCCGTTTCTTTTGCTCAATGGGGGGGTTTGGCAAAAATCCTCTCAATCGAGTCCAGCAGGGCCTGGTCATCGATTGGTTTCCTGAAGTAACCTGCGGCGCCGGCAACTTTTGCCTGGTGACGGGTTTTGGGGGAATCGAATCCCGTGATGATAATCCCCGGCAGATTATACCCTCTGGCTTGAAGTTCCGTATAGAGCTCCAGACCGCTCATACTCTGCAACATTATGTCGATAATCATGCAGGCATTTTGATTGATGCTTTCGAAATCAAGCAACTCTTCGGCTGATGCGAACGTCCGTGATTCCATTCCTGCGGAACGGATCAGGCGTTTCATGGCGCGACGCACCGAATCGTCATCGTCAACGATATATATTTTTGTCTTCAAGTTGTATCCCGCCCCTAATTTGGTACCTTATTTAACCCATTAAATATATTAGTAACCATTTCGAATAGCAAATGCTATTGGACTTTGGTCCAATATGTCTTCATTGCTATATTTGGCGACTAAGGTTGATATGGCCGCAAAAAGGCGCAAAAAGCACAAAAATAAAATTTATGATTATTACCTATTCGCACTTTAGTGATAGGCATGATATACCATAAACACATCTCTAAATTCGTATTCACTCTACTTTACTCATGAGTAAAGTCGTGTTATAGTGATTTTGCCATGAAAAAAATATATGAACGATATATTAAGGATCCGGTTCGTGAAGACCTGATAAACAGAATGGTTTTTATCGGCGGCCCCAGGCAGGTTGGCAAAACAACTTTTGCCTTAACCTTTCTGGCGGAACCCAGCGAAAAGCATCCGGCCTATCTGAATTGGGACAACGTTTTGACCCGCTCATCATTATTAAGAGGGGAATTGCCACCGAATGAAAGCATTATCGCATTGGACGAAATTCACAAATTTGCCAGATGGCGTAACCTCGTCAAGGGCTTCTTTGATACAATGAAATCGGATGTTTCTTTTATCATCACGGGTTCAGCAAGATTAGATTACTATAGTAAGGGCGGAGACTCCCTTCAGGGAAGATACCATTATTACAGACTTCACCCCTTTTCAATTCAAGAATTTAGTAAAGATCTTGTAGAAAGCGATGTACAGCGCCTGCTCAAATTGGGAGGCTTCCCCGAGCCTTTATTGAGAGGTGAAGAAAAATTCTGGAGAAGATGGCAAAGAGAACGACTCCAAAGGGTCATTTATGAAGATATACGGGATCTGGAAAACATCAAAGAGATAAGCCTTCTTGAACTGCTGGCAGAAGAGCTTCCCAACCGGGTAGGGGCGCCCCTTTCAGTAAAAAAATTGAAGGAACTGCTTCAGGTTGCCCATGAAACCGTTGAGCGTTGGCTGAAAATTTTTGAAAGAATGTACTATTGCTATCGAATTCCTCCCTTTGGATCTGCTAAGGTGCGCGCCGTTAAAAAAGAACAGAAGCTATATCTATGGGACTGGTCAACCGTTTCTAATCCTGGGCCGAGGTTTGAAAATTTTGTGGGCTCTCAACTTCTTAAGTATTGCCATTTCATTGAAGACACGGAAGGCTATCACATGGATCTTCGGTTTTTAAGAGACACCGACAAACGCGAAATCGATTTTGTTGTTTTGAAAGCGGGCAGACCAATATTGGCGGTTGAGTGCAAGAGCGGTGAAAAAAACATTAATCCTTCCCTCTTCTATTTTATGGAGAGAACCCCCATACCCAAATTCTACCAGGTACATCAGGGTCACAAAGACTATGAGAAAAACGGTGTCAGAGTCCTACCCATTCAAACCTTCTGTAGGGAACTGTTTCTTCCCTGAAAATATGGATTTGGCCGTTGAAGTGAAGGGTTCCGGAAGGATTCATCGCGGATATACTAGAGGTCTGAATGCTTTACAGGAAGAGTTTTCGATTGGTCGAACCATTATTGTATCCTTGAAAAAACAACAGCGGCGGGTGGATACTGCCATCGAGGTGATGCCCTGGCAGATATTTCTTGACGTATTATGGTCTGGGGGATTTGGGGTTTGATTTAGTCGGCCTTTATGCCTGAATAGCTATAGAAGATTTTCCCCACTTCCTCAACCATGTATATTGGCAGGGATAAAAGATCAAACATTCTAAGATCTTGATTGATTTAAGTACTTTTTTTATTCAAAACTTTTACAAAATACACCCTTGTTTTAGGCATTTTCAACCTGAAAAACACCCTTTACTAATTATTTCTGATTTGAAACAACCACAGTTCGTCATTAAAAAATCAAAAAGGTTTTGTTACATGCACCGGCTCGATACCTGCCTTCTCAGCCAGTCGCACAAGTTCAGCAAGTGAGTCGGCCTTCATTTTCGCCATGACCCGCCCCCGGTGAGCCTTCACTGTTTTTCTTGAGATATCAAGCTTATAGGCGGTCTGTTTTTTCAGACTGCCGGAAATTACATAGGTTAAAATTCTGTATTCGCGGGGGGGTGAGTGATTTAATCAGTTGAAGTATTCGTTGTTTTTCACTTAAGTCACGGCGGTCTACAATATCCTTTTTGAGAGCCTCCTGAACCGCCTTCAATAGATCTTCTTCGTCAAAGGGTTTGATCAGAAATTTGTTTAGAAATTTGAATTTGTGTCATTGGGATTTATTTGAGATTTGATTTTTGGTGCTTGGAATTTTATTGATTTTCACTAAGCGGGTAATTAGTGAATTCTCTATGATGTTAATCGTTTTCTTAAAATCCCATCCCCAAAGTAATGACCTCATGTGAGGTTTTATGATTTCCTTGGGTAAGTCTTGACGATCGATGGTGATAAATACCGCCGGAATGTCCCCGAACAACCCCGCGCCGTGTTTCATTAACAAGTTCGCTGACTCATCCCCAACGGCTATTACCACGTCCATTTTCCGTCTTGAATATTTATATCTAAATAACTCCATAACCTTGCGAATGTATGTATCCTGTGGGTATCTCGATAGATCCGCATGATCGACGTTAAGTTCTGTAGGAAAAGCAGAATTGGAAGCTAACGCTATCCGCATACTTTCTTCAATACGGTATGCCCAGGGCAATCCCTTTTTGAATAAAAAGATGGCCAAGATTCGTTTTGGATCCGGTTTCTCAATGTTGGCAGGGGAAACCTACATAGAGATGTCTTTCTGAATGACGAAGACCGAAATGTTATAAAATCTTGTAAAAACTTGTCCAATATGGATCTTGACAAAAGACATATTCATTAATGTCAAGGCATATTATCAATCACAAATATGAGTCACATTTGACAAGAAAATTTATCATGCAAAAAGTATCCTTCTCATTTCCACCTGAATTTATTGATCAGCTTGACCACGAACGAGGGACTCTCTCGCGCATCCAGTTTGTTTTGCAATTGCTGAGGGGTGCACTTCGGGAACATCAGGAGAGATCTCTCCATACCATCACGGCCGAGGTTTACGGTGACAGTCTGTTTGCTCACGAAGAAGAACGACTGGCAGAAGATTTTTTCGAAGTTGCACCGGATGCCGATCTATGAAGATTAAACAGAAACAACCGGTTCGGGGCGAAGTGTATCTTTGTCAGTTTGACCCTGCCCGTGGGTCAGATCAGGCAGGTACGCGACTGGCCGTTATCGTGGAACGTACTGCTTTTTCATCTGTTGCGGCAAAACGACATGTGCTTGTTGCTGCCATTACCACCAATCCTAAGTGTGAGCGGTTACCTTTTTGTGTTAGGTTCGAAGCTGGAAAGGGAAACGGGCTTAAAGCAACGAGCTACCTTAACACAAGTCACATCCATGCCTTTTCAAAAGTCAGGCTTCTTAAGAAAATGGGGAAGTTGACATCTGAGGAAATAGCAGAAATGGACCTGGCACTTAGACAGATGCTTGATCTATAGCCCAAATACTTCAATGGAGTAACGGTTTATTTCTCTAAAGCTGAACAATAACGGTGGCTTAAGAATGGATTTGATTGTCGCTGAACACCGCCCAAACCTCCCAGACAAGGTTGGCAAAGAGCATCTACTCATTTGAAATTTTATATCGAAAACCCACCTCGACAAGCTGGGGATTGGTCCAGCTAATCTTTATATCGCCCGTGGGGCTGAATGGTACGGCCAGGTTTCAAAGCTTTACATCGCCCTCCAGATCGATGTCGGCTTCCGTGCGATACATACACCACTCCAAACAGCATCCGATCCGTGGGTTGATAGGTCAATCCAAAGAATCCCTGAGGTGCCCAGTCATCCAATTTGTCAGATTTGACTTTGCCGTCAGGAAAAAGCCGGCTGACAGATGGCAATCTCCTCATCTAACACGCTGTAGACCGCCGACACTCCCGCGCCGATGGACAGGCGGCTGTTGATTTTATAGGCAATCGACGGTGAAAATTCCTGCATTACCACCTTCGCTGCCACCTGCTTCGGCAATGGACGGATCAAACTCAACCCACTTAAAATGCTGCCGATTGCTCTTCAGATGCGAGAATTCTTTTAACTTATACGAAATTCTTGAGGAAGAGGTGTGCCGAGCAAATTCTTATACCTTCTTTTGTTAACAGATCCTCATCTTCATCAAGAGTCACCTGAAAAGCCGGGACATTTGGGAATCGCTTTTTTAAATAGTTCAACGAAGAACTGACGCGTTTGTTCGAAGTTTTACATTCTGCGAAGAGAACAGGTTTGCCATCTTCGGTAAGCACAAAATCGACTTCTCGTCTGTCGACATCTCTGAAATATCGCAATTCAACGTCCCGTCCTTCAGTATCTTGCAAAAAGAAAGACCACTTTAGAAGATGACAGGCAACGAGGTCTTCGAATCGTGACCCCATATTGGGAACTACCGTCCAATCGAGGTGGTAATGTTTCGCCTCTTTTTTAACCGCTCTTATTTTCGGGGCGCCGAAAGGGTATATACGGAAAATCATATATAGATTTTCGAGCATGGTAATCCAACGAGATACGGACTGATGAGAAACTTGCAGATCCTCCCTGAGGGCATTTAGAGAAAGCGGTGAACCGACAAGATCCGGAAGTCTCAGAACCATTTTTTCAATGATTCCAAGGTCCTGAACATTTTCCAGATCGGATAAATCCCCTCTCACAACACGAGATCGATATTCTCGACTCCAGCGCCTACTCTGCTTTTCTGATTGTGAAAAAAACGGCTCGGGAAATCCGCCGTATATCAACAGATCTCTCACGGTAGAGATAGATGGCGCGTTAAGCTCTGCAATTGAAAGCGGTAGCAAGCGATGAAAATGGTAGCGTCCCTGGAGCGAATCCCCTCCTCGTCGGTAATAATCCAAGCGCGCACTTCCTGTCACCAATATCAGAAGCTCGTCACCCCGTTTGTCGAATAATCCTTTCACAACTTGTCGCCAGCGGCTATATTTATGTATTTCATCTAAAATCAGATATCCGGGGTCCGCCGGGAATCTTTCCTGAAGGATGTTCTCCCTGTCCACAGATGCATCCCAATTGAGGTATCGCTGTTTTGGATCACAGCCCGCAATTTCGCACAGATGCTTGGCCAGGGTGGTTTTTCCTGATTGTCGAGGACCACCGATGAACACCATTTTACGATGCAAATCTTCCTGGGCCACCGCTTCGATGTATCGGGGAAGATATGTCTCCATTTTTACCTCCATCGCAAAATACACGCGATTTTTTTACGATGAATATGAATATAATCGTTTTTCTAATAGATCAATAGAAAATGCGACATAATTGAAATTATTTTTAATAATGAATCCATGGAGTTGTTTTCTAAAATTTTCAAATGATGAATTCCAAGTTTGGATCGATTATGCTATGTTTTTTACCTTTTGGATTTCGCTCTTCGAGCTACAACCCAAAACGTCGGTAACGCCGGAGGACTTCAGATTCTGCGTTGTCAAGGGTTCAACGTAAAGTACTTCGACGTCACCCTCGACGCTCTGACTTCGAAGCCCTCCGACGTTTGCAACGTTAAGGTTAAAAGTCCTCTAATCGTCATGCCGGTCCCAGATCAAGTCCGGGATGACGGATCAGGTATCCAGAGGCCTTTGAATTTTCTGGATTCCGGCTTTCGCCGGAATGACGGGAATACAAAATAATTGCCTTTTACGAGTTCACGAATTTTATCTGAAGAAAGATCCGAAATAGGTTAGGTTCTGGCATAGAGGAAGATTTCCCTGACTTTTGGGCGAATCTTTTAGGTACTACATTAATGCAGGCATCAGGCAATTTTTTCAAAGTTCAGTTCAATACCTCCAATAACGGGGATTTTAGGGCTCATTGATTGGACTCAGAGCTTAAATTTTTTTCGATAATTTTCAAGATATCATGCCCGATCCGTTGGGTGGGGTGCTTCGTAACAATTTGCTCGGCAACTTTTTTTGCTTGTTGGAAGTTACCTTTTTTCAAATAAAAATCAGCGATTGCGTGAAGATAGTCCAGGTTGTCCGAATCGATCTCCAGTGCTTTGATCAAGGCCGCTTCGGCATCAGTATCACGCTTCAGAAATTGCAGGAGCAGACCGAGATTGTAATGGATTCGCGCTCGATTGGGCATTCCTTGGGATGCGATCGCTAAATGCCCGGCTGATTCCTTGTATTGTTTTTTTTCAGCCAACAGCAAGCCCAGAGAATAATGGATCTCATACATTTCGGGATGGGTGGTGACCACGTCGCGCAGCAATTTCTCGGCCTTATCCTTTTGGCTCTGCTGGTTGTAGAGCATGGCCAGATTGACTTTGGCCGGATAAAATAAGTTGTCGATTTTAATTGCGGCCCGGTAGTTCTCAATGGCCTTATCGGATTGTTTTAAGGCGGTATAAAGATTCCCCAGGTTATAGCGGCCAAAGGCGAAATCGCCCGAATACGCCATAGATTTTTGGTATTCATCCAGGACGGCCTGAAAGACCCTTCTCTGGTTGTTATCCAAAGGTGGATCGGCAATTTCAGTCATTCGTCGGGCTGCTTCCATGCGCACAGCCTTGACCGGATCGTATAGCAGGGATGTCAAGAGGTCGACCTGTTGCTCAGGGCCGGCAGCATTTAAGTGATCAACCGCCGTCCGCCGGATTAAGGCTTCATCAGCCATCAGTGCCAGCTTATAGGTCGGGCCGGTCTCTTCCCTTGGATAGGCCGCCAGCAGCGATAATGCCGTGGAACGAACGATTGCCGGATACAATGGATCTGAGGCCAATTCAACAAGATCTTTTTGGGCATGAGCCGCTCTTTTTTGCCCTGCGGCAATGATGGTGCCGTAATGAGATCGACGACCGGGGCCGTACCATTTGGTTATATAATCGTCAGACCATTGGTCGGTTTTATCGAGGTGGCAGCGGTTGCAGGCATTGGGGGTGCCCAGTTTGACGCTCAAATCAGGCCGTGGTATTCGAAAACTGTGGTCGGCACGGTAATCAATCACCATATAGGGCCGTTCCGGCATGTGGCATTGAACACATTCGGCACCCGTGCCCACATCAAACAAAATTTTGCCATCTGCCGATTTAATGGGCTGACCTTCTTCCCCTTTCTTCTTGTGGAAGTGGTGCGCTTTGGTGTCGTAAACGCCGGCCCGGTGGCACTGGAGACAAAGGGCATTGCCTTCTTTGACCTTTTTAATACTGTGCACATCGTGACAATCGCTGCAACGCACGTTACGGCGGTACATCTTGCTCTGGGTAAAGGAGCCATAAACATAAACCTCTTCTAAAATTTGGCCATCGGCAAAATACAGCTCCGGCGTTAACAGGCTGGGCAGCATGCTGTCCAACAGATTCGGCTCTGCGTGGGTATAGTCTCCCAGAATCGCACGGCGAGAGTGACAGGGGGCGCACAACTCCACCTGCTCGCGCGAATCCATGCCCTTTGCTTTGACCACCAGCTCGTAATTGGCGGTTTGCGGCCGGGCCATATCTGGCAACTCGGCCCATTGCACGTGACGGGAACCGGGCCCGTGGCAGGCCTCACAGCTGACATCGATTTCCGACCAGCTGGTTTGGTAAGCATCACTTTGGAGATCGTAGTTCTTTTTAAGGTTTGTCGAGTGGCATTCAGCGCACATGCCGTTCCAGTTCTGGCCGGCATTGGTCCAGTACAGCCAATCTTTGGGATCTATGGGCGTATCCGGATACAGGTGATACCATTTCTTGGTCTTCACATCCCAGGTAATGGGCAGGCATTGCAGGCGGCCGCCGGGAAAGGGCACTAAAAACTGCTGCAGGGGGTACCATCCGAACGTATGGGTGATTTCGAACTCTCCCATTTTGCCGTCTGGACCTTGGGTGTGTACGAAAAATTTTTTATCTTTGCGATAAAAGCGGCTGGTGACACCGTGAAATTTAACGACTGCATTGTTAAAATCACCCAAGACGGTCTCATCAGTGGCAATATCCATGGCCCGGTCGTGGTGGGAGTTTTGCCAGCGGTCGTATTCGGCTTTGTGGCAATCCATGCATTTATTGCTGCCGACAAAGGTTGCGGCAAGCTGGGATGCTGGCTTGCGATGGCTATATTTTTCCTTCAGCACGTAAGCCGGAATGGAGAAAATGATAACAAGGGTTGCAATAATTCCGGTTATTTTCCATCTATTCATTTTTTTTAGACAGGATTACGGGATTTACAGGATAATCAAAAAATTGAACTTCAGTTTATTCTAAAATCCTAATTTTACGCTTAACATCGACTTTTCTTTCACCAAAATTCAAAGGTAAACCTATCGGTTTACCTGTCGCGACAAGATAATTCACTAGCTGCACCTCATGTCAGATCTTCTTTTTCGGATACGTCACCTGCTCGGCGCTGAACGTGCTGCGCTTTATCGGCTTGCGGGTATCCACTTTTATGATGTTGTTTTCAATGGTTATCGGATAGATATTCAGCGCCCGGGGGGCTGGCGCATCAATGACATTTCCGGTGATATCGAAAGCCGACCCATGACAGGGACAGGCAAACATCATTTCTTTTTCAACCCAGGGTACCGTGCACCCCAGATGGGTGCATGTGCGTGACAATGCTAAGAAACCACCGTTATCCAAATGTACCAGGTAAAACTTTCCCCGCACAAATGCGGTGACCGAATTGGGTCTAAATCTTTCAACCGCGCCGGCAGTGATAATTGAATCGGCGTTAGTTCCTCCGGTTTTCGCTTTGCGGGGTTGCAGAAAAGCTAAGGCCACGGCAACAAACTCCGCTAGCGCAACCCCACCCAAAATTATCCAGAGGATGTTTAAAAGCGATCGTCTGTTTGGCTCAGCTTTTGGAGCATTTTCCTTTTTTTTCGTCGGCATAACTCTCTTATGTTTGAATGCAGCAATAAACAGAAATCAGGACTTCTGACTCCTCATATGAAACATTCAATTAGACAGGATTTACAGGATTACCAGGATAATTTTGTTTTAATATCACCATATCCTGTCCATCCTGTTGATCCTGTCAGAAAATAAAACGCCTATGCTATTAAGTTTTTTCTTCGATCAAACTGGCCGCTTTTCAGGCCAGCGGCTGCGCTGAATTTCGATTCCTGACCTCTGACTTCTGACCTCTGACCTCTGGCCTCTGACCCCTGACACCTGACCTCTAACCTCTAACTTCAGACCTCTGAATTACGGCCATATCAGGGCCATGCCCTGGCCACGAAACCAGATGCCGGTAATTGTCAAAATTATAAATGCGACGACCAATAACACAAAAACGGATTGCAGGGCCTCATTATTATTCGATGAAAATTTTGTCTTGATAACTTTATAATAAATTAAAATGGCGGTGAAAACTAAAGCAAATGGAATCAAACCCTCGCTGATTTCAGCGGGAATATCCGGCAGCCAGGCTGAAAAATCGATCACAAATTCATCTAATACAATGCCAAGCGGTGTCACAATAACGGCAACCAGGACCGACCAAACCGCCATCGTACGTCCCTTAAAAGATGCAAACCACACGCCTGCGGTGTCGATCTGGTAATTGATGTAAGGGATGCTGACCAAAACGATGATCATAAGCATCGGTATGATAAAAATTGCAAACAGCGGGTGAACGTGCAAAAGCAGCTCCTGGACACCGGCAAAATACCAGGGCGCCTTTGTCGGATTGGGGCTGAGTCCCGGATTGGCTTCGGCTCCCAAAGGAGCATTAAAAATGACTGAAACAAGCATAATGGCGGCGATCAGCACCAGGGCGACAACGATTTCTCTTAAAATCAAATTTGGGATGGTTGGCACTGAAACACCCCGGTTGTTTGGTTTTTCTTCGGGCGTGCGGGGAACCACCAGGCCGCCGGCTTTGCGCACCCGCCAGAAATGAAACGGCATTAGGATAAGAAGACCGGCAGGAATAACGGCCGTGTGCATGGCAAAGAAAATAGATAAAGTGGCCGGTCCGATTTCGCTGCCGCCGCGAACCAGGTTTTGCAGCCAATTGCCAATTCCCGGAAGGTAATCCAGCATGCCGGTGCAAACCGTAATGGCCCAAAAGGCCAGTTGGTCCCAGGGCAGCAGGTAGCCGGTAATATTCGACGTTAGCACTCCCAGGAACATGGCCAGTCCGAGGATCCAGTTGAACTGCCGCGGGGGGTGAAACGCCCCGGTAAAAAATACCCGCAAAAAATGCAAAAACACAACGATCAGCAAGGTGTTGCCGCTCCAGTGATGAACATTGCGAATCAGCTGACCGAAAAAGACATATTGTTGTAGATGCACGATAGACGCGTAGGCACGATCCGGAACCGGCTGGTAAACGAATTTCAACATCAGCCCGCTACCAAAAAGCAGGCCTACCAGCACCACGGCCATGCCGCCGAGACCCCAGGTCAATGTGAATCGTAGCGTCCGCTGCGAAACCTTCCGGGGACGGAAATGAAGCATCAAGCTGTTGAAAAATACTCGATACGTATCTTTGTTTTTTGGTTTTTGTAGGATACCGGGAAAAATTGAGTAGCGGATGCGTTGAAATAAATTGAGCTGATCCGTCATCGTATTGGTTTTTTGCATAAAAGACGCTTTCTGAAAATCAGGCGAGTCATGAAATTAAGCACCCATCAATAGCGCGGATATGGATGTCTGTCAATCATTCATAAAATGGCAAAACCGAAAACGGTGGTTGGTTTTTCCTTGTTTCGGCGTCAGTAAAATAGTAATGATATCCTATCGTTTTGGTTGCAGAATCTGAGAAAGGGGGTGACCATGGAAGCTAAAATTAA
>JASFFJ010000084.1:0-16082 GCA_050124355.1 Desulfobacterales bacterium
GGCCGATAACGGTGTCGGAAGGTTGGTGGAGGACTTGATTCTGCAAGGTGGCGTCGACAGTAGTTTGATTAAATGGGTTCCCTATGACGGGTTGGGACAATCAGTTCGAAATGGACTCAATTTTACTGAGCGGGGCTTTGGTATCCGCGGCGCGTTAGGGGTATCGGATCGGGGCCACACTGCCGTTTCCCAACTACAAAAAGGGGATATCGACTGGGAACACATCTTCGGTGACCTGGGTGTACGCTGGTTTCACAGCGGCGGAATTTTCGCGGCCCTTTCTGCTACCACCCCGGAAGTTGTGGAAGAGGCCATGGCCTGTGCCAAAAATCACGGCACCATTGTCTCCTACGATTTAAATTATCGTCCTTCCTTGTGGAAAAGCATCGGCGGACAGACCAAGGCCCAGGAAGTGAATCGTAAGCTGGCCCATTACGTGGATGTGATGATCGGCAACGAGGAAGATTTCACCGCCTGTCTCGGCTTTCAAGTCGAAGGGGTGGATGAAAATCTATCGGCCCTGCCTGTGGAAAACTTCAAAAAAATGATCCAGTTAGCCGTTGAAACCTTTCCCAATTTCAAAGCCACCGGAACGACGCTGCGTACGGTTAAAACCGCCGGAATCAATGACTGGGGCGCCATCTGCTGGGCCAATGGACAGATCTACGAAGCCACTATGCGAGAAAACCTGGAGATATACGACCGTGTGGGGGGCGGTGACAGTTTTGCTTCGGGCCTGATCTATGGTCTCATGACCACCGGCGATCCCCAACAGGCGGTAGAGTACGGCGCTGCCCACGGCGCCCTTGCCATGACAACCCCCGGCGACACCACCATGGCTCGTTTGGCCGAGGTTGAAAAAATCATGGCTGGTGGTGGGGCGCGGGTGGACCGTTAACCTACGGGATCAATGCTTTTATCCTTGAATTTTTGGGTTGGTCAGGCACTCTTTTAATGCCGCAACCACTGCGGCATCGAAATGAGACCCGGCTTCTTTTTCCAGCATTTTAACGGCTCGGGCGACAGATATGGTTTCACATTCCAGATCTTTTCCGGCCTCATCGTGTTTGGGATAGTCACGCAAGGAGGTCAAGGCATCAAACACATCGGCAACCGAGAGGATTTTGGCCTCCAATGGTATATCGTCGCCGGCTAACCCGTTGGGGTAACCCGTTCCGTCAATCCTTTCATGATGAAGGGCTGAAATGGTCGGGATATTTCTCAACAGTTTGGGAAAATGGAACTTTTCCAAAATTTCTTTTGTCTTTGCAGGATGACTTTTCATTTCTTCACGTTCGGAATCATTGAAAGGACCATTTTTTAGCAAGATCCTATCGGAGATTCCAATTTTTCCGATGTCGTGAAGCAGCGCCGCATACCTCAAAGCCTCAAGTCTATTTTTATTGAGACCCATTCTTTTTGCAATACGCACGGATAACTTTGCCACCCTCTCAGAGTGACCTGCCGTCAGGGTATGCTTTGCGTCGACCGTCGCTGACAATGTCTGGATAGCACTGTCGAAGGACATCCGTAACTCTTCATGAAGAAGCGAATTCTTAATGAACTGGGCCGTATGGCTTGCAATATTCATGATCAGAAGCAGGTCTTTTTCGGTGAAGGCGCCCACTTTTTTGGATGATTCAATGACGATGACACCCAGAACTTCATTCCCCTGAAGAATTGGCGCAACGATGGTGGAACGTATGCCACTGAAGATAATTGAGTCTGCTTTATTGAAACGACCATCGGTGAGAATATCAGATGAGATAACGCCTTCTTTTTTGTCAATTACATGTCTGATAAGCGTGGTCGACAAAGCGTTTTTCTTGCCATCTGTTATATTCTTATAAGCCCTGGCCTTTAGTTTCCCTTTCTTGTTTACTAGAAGAATAATTCCGCGATCGTATTTAAGGAATTCAAAAGTGCGATTCAGTATCCGGTTCAGCACCGAATCGACTTCTATCTCGGAACCGATATCCCGCTGCAGCTCATAGGTAATACGAAGCTTCTCATAATCCTCCCGCAGAACACCATCAGTGTGGATGTCTTTTTCGGGCAGAAATTCGGTATCGACTTGAGAGATAGGCTGAGTTTGTGTCATGCCTGTGGCATTATTTGTGTCCATAGGTAAGGATTCCATGAGCCTGAGATTTTAAATTAATTTACGATTTCGGTTTTCCCTTGATTGCGATTGCGCCCAAACCAAAAATCTTATCTGAACGATCGACGAACCTTGTCACGAATAGGCATGCAGGTTACCAATCCTGGTGGCCATGTCCGTGAGCTGAACATAGAGGCTTTCCACTAACGAATCGGCATCGATTCTCTCCTTCAAATCGATATTGACGACGACTCCCGCAACGTTAATCTCCAGCGCAATCCCGCAAACATCGATGGGTTTTAGATGTAATATTTTCATGGCTCTGCTCAGGGCCACTTTCGCCTGCCCCAGGTGTGTCATCGGCAACAAAACAACAAAATTATTTTTACGCAATTCACCCACTATGTCCGGAGTGCGGAAGATTTCTGCCAATTTGTGCAACAGGGCATTGACCACATCCTTGGTTTTGATTTGCCCTGGTTGTGACTTTGATTTTGCTCTGGCTTTAACAAGGGTGAAGCCGAGGGCAGAAATCGGTGTTTCATAGCGCTGTGCTCTCGCAATCTCCTTATCAATATATTTCATCAACATCTGATCCCGCATGATCTCTGACGATAACGCCATCTGGTCATTTTCAGATTTTCTCAACTGTTCCTGTTTCACGATTTCCGGATAAATCTGGTCGAAATCGTTTTCATCGATTTCCTCGGACTCCACCTTTTTCCGGATAATCTTCAAAATTTCTTCTAGATCTTCATCTTCGCTGACACCTTTTTCCAGGGTTTCCAACACCGTCAATTCCGTATGATCTTTTTGTTCAGAAGCGTTCGAATGGGACTTTATCCACTCCAATCTCAACTTATCGAAGACGTCATCCATTCTCTGGTTGACTCTTTCTTCCAAACGGACGAGAAGATCGTCTTTGATATCCATCTTGCCCAAATGTTGAGCCAGGTTTGATTTGACTTCCGCCAAGGTCTGCTGAAATTGTTTTTCGCCTTCCTTGCCTTTTTTCTGTGAGAGAGTCTGGGAGTATTTGGAACCAATTTTTTCTACATAGTTCACAAGGACATCCGTCAGCGCCTTTTCGTCGCCCCCGCTTTTGCGGAGTTCCGATGCCAGGTAGATCATTTCGGCTGATTGGAGTGGATTTTCCTTAAGTTGCTGGATAATATCGCCGCTATCAATGCCGATTTCCTCGGCACTCTCTGCTAAAATACCAGCCAACTCATCACTTTGAAGTTCCCTGCCCAATTCTTGGATCAGGCTCATAAAGTCAGCCTGGGACATGCCCTCCTCAAGAAGGGCCGATTTGATCATCGGCAGGAGTCGTTTTAACTCGTTGGCTTCAGGGATTAATCTGCACAAAATTTGTGCCAGACGAGAGACGCTGATTTCGCCGCCTTTATATTCTTCCTTAAGCAGTTTAATAACAACTTTGTCTGTTATTTCGTTGGCTTTAGAGAGGACTTGCTCTTCATTCGCATAGGCAATACCCAGGGCCTTTTGGGCCTCGATGCCTTCGGTGAGTTTTTTCCGCATACTGAACAAGGCGCTTGCTAGATCCGGCAAATTCAGTTCGTTTTCTTCTGACAGGTTTTTTTCTACATCCTGGTCGATCATTTCAAGCTGATGGAGCAGGAACTGCCCCGGGCGCGGTCCTTCGGTTTCATTTTCGGCTGCACTTTTGTTTAACTTTTTGTTGTTGTTTGATTGTATGCTATCGCTTAGATTTTCATTTTTATTTTCGTTTTTAATTTCGTTGTCGAGTCCGTGTTGCTTGACCGTTTTTAGATCCGCGTCAATCATTTCCTTGGAAATGCCGTTGGGATTCTTCAAAAGATTTTTAAGGCTGAGGTTTTTGACAAACTCCTCCTGCAGGACGCTGTCGAAAACCGAATCCATAAACATCTTTTTTATCTCGTCCTGATGCTTGCCCGTCATTTCGGGGGTGACTTTATCCAGAACATCTCGGGATATGACCTCATCTTCGGCACTGACCTTCTTGTAGAAAATGTGATTGATCTTTATATTTTTGACTCGCTTCTTGAACAAAGCCTTATTCATGGCTTCCGCAGTGGGGTATTTATCCGATGAGGTTACAATTTCGAGAAAAAGGCGCAGGTCTTTTTTCTCCGCACCTTTATAGAAAGAGATAGATTCCATACCGGTTTTCTTGAAATGAGCCACGATCCTCGACACGCTCAGGCGCGGATCCAAAGGTTCTTCATCCACATAGAAGCGCTCGCGATTCAAAATGAAGACCACCGGCGAGAGAGTCTCCAGCAATTCGGCCAGCACTTGATAAGCCGAGTCGATGGCCTCAATTTGAAACGGATGGTTTGCAGCATACATGAAGCTCCTGTTAAAGACGAGGGAGAATGTGCGTCCGAAATTTGCGAATTGTTTTTTATTGCCTTCGCTTTCTTTCTTCATCTTTCTACTTCCTAATTTCTGAGATAGCGTTTCGAGTATTGGGCCACCTGTTCGCAGAATTCACCGCAGGTGGCATATCGTGCATTCGGATCGAAGGACAGGGCTTTGGAAAGGATCCGGTCCATTTCGATATGAAGTCTGGCGCACATCTCAGAAGGTTTTTTGACAAACAGTTCGTTATTTGGATTGATCTTTTCTTTCAGCAGGTCTTGAATCGATTCGATATCTGAGAAAAGTGGCTCCGGCGTCAGCATCTCATAAAACATCGTAGCAGTTGCATAAATATCCGCCCGGCCGTCTATCTCCGAATTTAAGATCTGTTCCGGGGCCATGTACTTTGGTGTCCCGGCGACCATGGTTGACGTCTCGTCGGGCTTTTGGGACACTTGGGCCAGACCGAAATCCACGATGATGGGCCGGTTTTGATAACTTTCTATAAGAATATTCCCCGGCTTGATGTCTCGATGGATGATAGATTGACTATGGGCATAATCCAGGGCCTCGAGAATGCTCATAATGATTTTTATGGTAATGTTTAGTGGCAGCGTCCGTTTTGAAGGCAATACATTTTTACGCGATCTTTCAATATAATAGGAAAGCGGTTTTCCTTTCACCAATTGCATCGCAAGAAAAAGGAAATCTCCTGCATCGCCAACTTCATAGACGGGAATGATATTCGGATGCGACAGGATCGCTGCCAATTCTGCTTCTTGCTGAAATATTTTGGCTGTCAAAGGCGTGATGGTGGATTTCGGCACCACTTTGACCGCAATTTGTCGTTTTAGACTGCTTTGATAGCCCACAAACACGGCGCCCATGCTGCCCCGTGCTATTTCTTCCAACAGCGTCGATGAGCCGACCTTCTCTCCGATAAGGTCACTCAGATCCATGTTTTTCAGTGAAGCCAATTTCCCAAAAATCTCCTTAGCCTTGAAATACAGAAAATCATATTTATTATCGGCCCAAACTGGTATTTCTTAAACAACTTAACTTAGACTCGGAAAGGGCATTTTAGGAAATGTGGCCGCAATAGCGGCCGAAAGGGTATGGGGATTTGGAAGAAACAGGTTTGCGGTAAATAGGATATGACGGCGCCGCTGAAGAGCTCTCGCGCAAACCAGAAATAAAACCTTCAGCACGCGGATTCATGCCATCGATTTTGCCGATCAGGTCGGCCGAGGAGACACCTTAATTTTCTCAATCAGGTTGTTGATTCCCGCAAGTGAAAATGGCTTGGTAAGGAAGGCGAATGCCCCGGACTGCATCGCTTCATCGCGAGAAGCTTCGGTTCTTCTTCAGCTTCCTGGCGTTTGTTGATCTCCTCTTTGAGCCGCAGATTCTTAGCTGCTAAAAGGTCGTGCTGTCGCTCCGATTCATCAAAACGTACCCTGAGAATAATGTTTTGGGTGGTGAACCAAATGATCAACGTCAGCCCAACCAGCACGAAAACAGCCAGTGAGCCCATACCGGCAATCAGAAGCCAAGGTGCATGGGTGCCCACAATCTGATCCCTTGGAATCCAGGCCACAAAGCTAAGGCCGAGGTTGTGAATCGGCAGGCGCGCAATCAGTATTTCACGTTTTTTACCATCAGATAAAACCGATTCAAAAGAAAAATCCGTCTTGCTTAAGCCGGCGATTCGTTGAGATGTCAGGTAAGATGCAAAGTTCTGATCACTTTTCTCAAATGGATTCAACAGCTGATCTTGGTCATTAACCAATCCTGAACCGCTGAATTCGGATGTCTTGGCAAATTTGACAAAGTGGGTAAACAGGGTTTTACGATCAAGCCAGGCGATCACATTCCCAACTATTTTACCTTTATAGTGGCAGGGGGCGACCACAATTGTTTGTGGCTCTTTATTCTCATCGCCCAGATAGACATGCGGTCCCCTCCCACCGATTTCCTCGATGGCCTTCCAGGAAATGGCGTTAGAACTGTTGGATTCTGAAGCAGTATCGACTAAAGCGCGGTTGTAAGAATCCAAGAAGACGAAACGCTTATAGATATTGTGCTCCTGAATCTTCTTTTGTTTGAGGGTTTTTTCCAGTACCCGTTTGATCATAAACAGATTGACCTTCAAACCGTAGCGCTCGGACATGCCCAGGGATTTGTTGGTAAAATAGGCGTTGATTTCACGTGATAGCGCCAGGGTATTGAGGTCATATTTCCTTTCCGCAAAAAAATATCCCAGAGAGGCTGACCGCTTTTCCAGGTCCAGACGGAAACGATTCAGGGCAGACTCTCGCAAAGCAATCTGACTGCGGAAGTTCGAAATTAACAGGAAACTGATGAGGGAGACCAGCAAAAGGCAAGCTGTTATTATCGCCAAAGCAGACTTCTTTGTCAAAACAGTCAACCTGCTTTCATGGCCACTCATCTGCTGAATCCTTTGCTTTTAGATTAGGACCTTAAATTTATTTTTTGAAAAAATCAGGATAATAGCTGAACACCGTGGGATAGTATTTGGTAACCAGCCGATGATATGTATTGTCGGCCTTGCAGGCACTGAAAAATTTTTCGAATTCCACCCGGAGTCCGAAAGCCGATTTATCAAAAGCATAGGCCATCTCCTGTTGAAGCGAAATGGGTCCCACTACCTTTATTTCTCCAGCCCACCTTTCCAGAGCTATCAAGGCCACAGGTACATCCATCAAAGTCGTATCCACCGAGCCGGCAATGACTG
Source organism: Desulfobacterales bacterium (assembly GCA_050124355.1). Taxonomy (GTDB): domain Bacteria; phylum Desulfobacterota; class Desulfobacteria; order Desulfobacterales; family JAFDCJ01; genus JAFDCJ01. Next base: position 7,224 of record JASFFJ010000084.1, read on the forward strand.
ACGGAATCATTTCATCCAGGTCGCGTTCGGGCGGAAAAAGTTTGACGTTTGCACCGGTTTCCTGCATCTGGTATAGGGCCGGGTCCAGACAGCTGTCTTTCATGGCCAGCACGCTGGTTCCCTGCAAGCCCGCTTTAACCGCCGCTATATCTTTTAGGATATCACCGGTGGGGGTTATCGGGTTTAAAACCGAATCCGCACGGGCGATAAGCCACACGCCGGTGGGAAATGCAGGTGTTGAAAAATCGACAATTTTTTCACGCCATGGCAGTACCGTAAACCCGGTGCCAATTACATCACCCCGGACGGGACTGGTACCCGTAACCTCTACCTCGCTTCCATTGGGATTGATGGTTTTACCAGTGAGGTCCGGGATGATATTGTTCCAGCTGCTTTCAACAAATTCGTACTTCACACCAAGATATTGGGCAAACAGCTTCATCACTTCCACATCCAGTCCATCTTCCTGATTAGAGACAAAGTTTGCATAGGGGATACCCAGATGGCGTAGTACACCGCGCCGGCGTATTTCTGCCAGATCGCCGGCATACACCGATGAGACCAGCAGACAGAAGACGGCAATCATCCAGAACAGTGTTCTAATTATTCCATCATCCCTAAACTTCGTTGCCCTCATATTTCCTCCATGATTCTATCGCTACCTTATGCCGACATAAAAAAGGCATACATATTGTTCGCCCTGGCCCTTGCGATCTGCCCATTCACAAAAAACATAAAGCGGGTTGGATATTACCCACATCGGCAGGGTTAATTTCGGCATCGATCAGGTTAGCACGCATCTAGCATGCTAGCGCGGTAACGGTAGAACTTATTAAATTCAATCCCGCAAAACAGGCTGGCGTCTGAATTGAGTCAACAAGGTGGCGCAAAATATTTGACCCCAACAATATACTGAGAGGCGTGGTCGCCGGGGGCTTCACTGCACCATTTTACCTCTGCCAGGGTTACTGAGCGTAAGCCTTCGGATGAATATTTACAGGATCCACTTGGATTGAATTTTATAGCTCTGATAAAAAGGAATGCGCCAGGCTGGAGAAAAAGACTTGATTTAAAACACATACCATAAAGAGAGTGGTTGAGAGTTTGCACATAATAGGAAGGTTCCTGATTGAAATATGAAACTGCAAAGGTGGCAGCATGGTTACAACGCTCACAAGCTCTTTTCTCTACATCGCTCTTCATTGCCGGACCCTTTCATACATTTATCATTAAGTTCTTGTTTTACGATGTTTTATAAGCGATGGCACGCTCCAGTTTGAAGGAAGGTATAAGGATATAGTAGAAATCCGACATATCGGGCCATCCGATATTGAATTTGCATCCGAAAAAGAGCATATCAAGCAAAGCAGCCAATTTATCGCTAATCCCCACTTTTCTGTGGCTGAACACTATTTATCTTTTTTTTGGCGGCTTCACTTTTGACAGTCCCGTAAAAAGTCCATCTGCCGTCATGCCGGACTTGATCCGGTATCCAGAACCCCTTGAATTTACTGGATTCCGGCTTTCGCCGGAATGACGTTAAATCGGAAAAACCGACTTTTTGCGAGTTTAGCACTTTTGACGGTCACAGTGGGTTAGGTTCTGCGCTGCCTTCGTTTGTTCGCAGTTTATCGTTTGATACCCATTCAGTTTATATTTAATATATTTAAAATAACGCAAAATTTATGCCAGAAAAAGGCGGAATTGCTTTTGGTGACAATCAAATATAATATCAGTTGGTTAATAGGATATTTAATTTGTAAAATGTGCTATGAATTCGTGTTGAGTGTCAAAAATATGACACTTATTATATTTTTGGAGATTGATGAATGACGACAGGGGGAGGGTTTTATATCGCTGAATTACCTTCAGCGTAAGTACATATCTTCGATATTCCGCTTTCAGGCATGGTTTTCAGCATCTGAATCTTTGACGCCTTGACGCCATTTGCGAAAGGCCGCCATAAAGGGACCGCTCCATAAAATAACGGTAATAACGCCAAGAACGGCGCTCACCGGGCGGTGAAAGAACACCGTCAAATCCCAATCGCTTTTGATCATGGAGACCATGAAGCTGTCTTCCAGCAATCGGCCCAAAACGATTCCCAATATAGCCGGTGCAACCGGAATATCATTGGCCTCCATAAAGTAGGCCATGATTCCGCAGACGAGCATGACGCCGACATCGAAAACCGTGTTGTTGATGGCGAAGGACCCCACAATGCAAAACATTAAAATGGCCGGCATGAGCATATTTCGAGGCACGCGCAGCATCTGGCTGCCGGCTTTGATGGCCATGATGCCAAATGGGATTAACACCAGATTGGCGAGAATAAAGGTGACGTATACGGCATATAAAATTTCGGGGGTTTGCTGAAAAATCATCGGCCCGGGTCGCAACCCCTTCATAAACAAGACCCCAATAACAATGGCGGTAATGGAATCACCCGGTATGCCGAAAACCAGAGCCGGGACCCAGGCACCACCCAATCCGGCATTGTTGGCCGTCCCCGCGTCAACGATGCCTTCGATGTGTCCGGTGCCGTATTTTTCAGGTTCTTTTGAAAATTTTTTACTGACTGCATAGGCTATCCAGGCCCCGATATCGGCGCCCGCACCGGGCAGTATCCCCACAAATGTTCCGATCAGGCCGGATCGGGCAATGTTGAGTTTGTATTGTTTTAACGTCTTAAATATCCCTGAAAACATGTTGCGGGTTTGAACAGCCACCGCATCATAGGCGCAATCCTCCGATGATACATTGCGCATGACCTCGGAAACGCCGAACATGCCGATCATGGCCGGAATGAAGGTGAAACCGTTTAAAAATTCCGTAACACCAAAGGTAAATCGGGGATATCCCAGAGTAATGTCGACCCCCACCTGAGTCATGGCAAGCCCGATCAACAACGAAATGAGGCCTTTGAGCAGAGATCCTTTGGTCACCAGCACGGAACAGCTCAATCCGATGCAGGCCAGCCAGAAATACTCGAATGAGGTGAACTGCATGGCCACCTCGGCCAGCATGGGGGCTAGCAGAATGAGGATAATGGCACCGATCAGTCCCCCGATGGCTGCCACCGTGACATCGACGCCCAGTACGAATCCGGCCCGCCCCTTTTGGGTCAGGGCATAGGATTCATCCACATAGGCGGCTGAGGACGGGGTGCCGGGAATACGAACCAGCGCGCCGGGAATGTCACCGGCGAAAATTGCCATGGCTTCCATGGTAACGATGGCCGCCAAGGCCGGTACCGGGTCCATAAAAAATGTCACCGGTACCAGCAGGGCCGTCGCCATGGTCGCCGTCAGCCCGGGAATTGACCCGACAAATAGCCCGTAAATCGCCGAAATGGCAATAATCATCATTACGTACGGCTGAAAAATCAATGAGATGGCTGTCAGAATGCTTTCCATAAAATTACCAACCCCACAGCCCCCAGGGCAGAGGTACCAAAAGTATTTTAGCAAATAGGAGGTAGATGACCAGCGTGACGCCACCGGACATGAGAATGCTCGCAAGTGGTCTTACCTTCAGCCATTTCATTAGGATCAGGAGCACTAAAAAAGAAAAAATCAGGAAACCGACGTATTGGGCAAGAAAAATATAGCAGACTATCGTTCCGAGCACGAATAGGATGTTGAGCAAACCTGGCAGCGTAAGGGTGCCGGTATCGAGTTTCAGCAGTTTTTCACGCTGCCGGATACCCTGAATGATGAGTCCGATACCGCAAAAAATGAATAAAACGGCCAGGACGGAAGGAAACAATGCCGGTCCCGGATAACCGTTGTCCAGCGAGGGAAAACTCTGGACATGCCATAACACGACAGCGGCAAAAAGGATCAGAAACAGTCCAATGGCCGTATTACTCACGCGCATAGTAGTCCTACTTTGTGATATTTGATTTTACCTCAAGCCGTACGATAGAAGGTAGATAGAACAATATACGAATGACTAAAGTGTCTAAAATTAAGGAAGCGCTACGCTCTATCTGTTTCTATAAAATCGGCAGCATATCACAATTTTAGCTCATTCTTGTCCGCCGGTGGTTTGGCGGATTCGTTCATTTTAGATTTTAGCTCATTTTCTCAATTCCTTTACTTAGCAATTCCGGCGGCTTTCATGATCTCACCGTTATCTTTGTCGGCCTGGGAAAGTGCTTTGGCGAAATCGGCCGAATTTAGATAGTAGATGCCGTAACCGCGGTTCTTCATGAACTTGATGAAGTCCTCACTCTTAACAACCGTTTCAATTGCCTTTTCCAAGACGGCCACAATCTCAGGTGGTGTGCCGGCCGGGGCGGCAATCCCACGCCAGGCACCGCAGGTCCAATCGATACCCAGCTCTTTGAGGGTCGGGACATCCGGAAATTTCGGATCTCTTTCAGCAGCCATGATCGCCAGCGGTGTAACTTTGCCTGCATCAATTAAGGTGGCTGCTTCAGGCAGGGAGCAGGTGCTCATGTCAATACCGCCGGCCATTAGGTCCTGTAATGCCGGTGCAGCCCCTTTGCTGGGGATCCATTTAATGGCGTCCGGCGGCAAACCGATAGCTTTGAGCCAGCCGGCCATGGCCAGATGCCAGATGCCGCCCTGGCCGGTACCGGAATCCGTCAATTTACCCTGGTTTTCGCGAACATGGTTTTCTAAATCTTGATAGGTTTTCCAGGATGATGTTGCAAGAACATTGATGCCGGCCGGATCAAAGTTTACCATGGCAATCGGGGTCATGTCCTTGTAAGTGATCTCGGTCAGGCCCATCCAGTGCATCATGGTAATTTCCACCGTCGGCATGCCGATGGTATAGCCGTCCGGTTTGGCCGTAGCCATGGCCGTATGGCCTACCGCACCGCTTCCTCCAGTGCGGTTGACGACATTGACGGGAACACCCAGTTCCTTTTTGAGCAGCGTGGCAATGATACGGGAGACGGCATCCGTTCCACCACCGGCCCCCCAGGGGCAAATCAGTGTAATCGGACGTTTGGGATATTCGGCGGCCTCTGCACTTGTCAAGCCAATGGCTAACATCGCTGCCAGCGTGATCGCTACACAAATCAAACCTTTTGAATTCATCATTTCCTCCTTTTTTCGTTCGTTATTCTGGTTGCGGGTTAGGGCCTATCATAATATCGAGCTGAAATTATCATTCTACCCAAAGGCCTTGAAAGCTGGTCTATCAAGGACGGATGAAGGATGGAATTGGCTGCGTCGGGCGTCGCGCTTGCAGTGCCTTCCGGTTTATATCCTTTGATATTGATATTGGGCCGCATTTGTCAAGAGAATAAAAATTCAAAACTACTGACGTGTTGTAAATTGTGATGCAACCCAAATGTCTGTCGTCGCGCCGACAAAATTGGATTTCGGGCGAATCGTCCTGAATATTTACGATGGCAATGCCCTCTTTGCTTGACAAAGACCAACCGTTTGCTTTACTTTTGCCGCGAGATCCATAGGGATGGAGCGATTTTTTATACCAACTAATCTTATGCGGAAGGAGGAGAGATGAAAAAACTTGTAGCCATCTTGACAGCAACACTTCTAATCTGTGTGGGTACCGCTTTTAGCGAACCCATCACCAAATTGAAAGCCAACAGCGACATTAGAATTGCCATTCTGGCACACTTTTCACATGTGCCCGCGTGGGTGCCGGTTCAGAAGGGTATCGACGATGCTGCGAAGTCCCTCGGTATCAAGGTCGAGGTTTCCGGACCCTCCGATTTCAGCGTTGCCAAGCAGGTGACCATGTTTCAAGGGAAAATTGCGGCGGGGGTTGACGCCATTGGCTCAACAATGCCTGATTCCCAGGCTTTCAACAATGTTACCCAGGAGGCGCTAAAACTCGGTATCCCGGTCATGTCCGTCAATGCAGATGCGCCGGATTCCGGCAGGCTTGCATATGTGGGACAAAGCAACTTCATGGCAGGTTATAAGGTCGGTAAACACCTCACTGATCTGATAAAGGGTGGCAAGGTTATGATCGGCATCCATTCCCTCGGCGCCAAGAACCTGCAGGACCGCATCGACGGCATCAAGAAGGCGCTCGATGAGGGGGGTGACTTTGAATCAAAAGTCGTAGAGGTCACAACCAATCTCGTTCGGGCCCAGACGCTGGTTGAATCATGGTACCAGGCAAACAAAGACGCTGTCGCGATGCTCGGCGTCGAAGAGGTTTCCGGCATCGCCATTAAGAAGACCATTGAAAGAAATAAGCTGGGCGACAAGGTCATTGGCGCCAGTTTTGACCTTGTCAAGGACGTCGTGCAGGGAATCAAGGACGGCACCATGACTTACACGGTTGACCAGCAGCTTTACATGCAAGGATACATGACGGTTCAGTTACTGTACCTAAAAGTGCGATATGACATCAGCCCGGCAGACATCGACACGGGGGCCACCATCATCGACAAGAACAATATTGAAAGTGCCATGTTTCTCGCTGAGAAGAGCTATAGGTAGATTCGGAAGTGGCTGAACCAATCTTAACCATAGATAGCGTCTCCAAGAGATTCGGTGCAACTCAAGCATTAAACAATGTCTCTTTCGATGTCGAAAAAAGCGAAGTTATCGGACTTGCCGGAGAGAACGGCTCCGGCAAGTCCACATTGATAAAGATACTATGTGGGGTTCACCAAGCCGATAGCGGAAGAATTGTGTTCCTGGGAAAGGCCCACGCGCCCGGCACGCCCGCCAAAGCCGAAAAAGCAGGAATCAGTGTATTCCACCAGGAAATACCCATCTGCTACAACATGTCCGTTGCGGAAAATGTTTTTCTCGGCAATAGAATGCCTGTCAAACACGGCATGCCGGATAAAAAATTTATGGTGTTGGAAACAAAACGCCTGTTTAGGGAACTTCTCGATGAACCCATTGACGCAACGAAATTGATGAGACACTGCACGGTGGCCGAAAGGCAGATGGCGCTGCTGGTCCGCGCGCTTAGAAAAAATGCCACGTTGGTTATTTTAGATGAGCCTACCACTGCTTTAGCACCCGGCGAAGTGCAAAAGCTTATAACCATTATTAAGGGACTCAAAAATAAAGGCATAACGTTTATTTTTATTAGCCACATGATGGATGAGCTTATAGAAATTTCGGATAAGGTAAAAGTTCTGCGGGATGGCAAGGTGGCGGGTGAGTTTCTAAAAGGGGGATACAATCGCGACGAGCTTGCGGCGTCGATTGCAGGGAAAACACTCGATGCAGATATACGAAGGATAAGAAAACTATCCGATACAATTGCAATAGAAATTGGCAATTACAAACTTTACGAACACGCCGAACCCTTGAATTTATCTATCAGATCGGGTGAAATATTCGGGGTGGCAGGGTTAGCGGGCTCTGGGAGGTCGGACATCGTTCGCTCGCTGTTTGGTGCGCCGCCCGCATACGACGGCCAGGTAAAGCTCTATGGTGAAGATATCTCGATTAAATGTCCTCAAGACGCTATTCAACAAAGTATCGGCTACTTGCCCGAAGATAGAAAAACCATGGGGCTATTTTACGCTCAAGATGTCAAATTCAATCTCGGTATTGCCAATCTGGATCAGTGGATTGAAAAAGGCATGGTCAACCCAGACAAACTAAAACGTCTATCGGAAAAATTTGTTGGCATGTTCAACATCAAAATGGCGGGTATCAGCAGCAAAATAACGAGCCTTTCAGGCGGCAATCAACAGAAAATCCTGCTCTCTCGTTGGCTGGCCATTCAACCCAAGGTATTGCTTATGAATGAGCCCACGCGGGGTGTCGATATTGGCGCTAAACAGGAAATAAAGGAAATAATCAGGCAGATGGCATTAGAGGGAGTTACCTTTATGATCGCCTCCGCAGAGATAGAGGAGCTTATAGCGCTCAGCGACAGAATTTTGGTCATGAATACCCGCGCTCAGAACCGTATTTTAGCTGGCGAGGAAATGACAAAAGAAAACATCGTGGAAGCATCGGCTTAAATAATCAAAAAATCTATTTTAACTGAATTCATAAGCCGCCGGCATCGACCAGGTTTGCACCTTGAAGCATGCACTCGCGATAACGGTAGAACCGTTTAGATTCTCACGGGCATAACCAGTGGCTTATGAATTGAGTTAGGGATCTGAAAATGACGAAGAGAGCAAAAGCTGAAAAACGTCCCTTAAGACTTGCATTCGGCGGCAGAGATGTCGGTGTTCTGGTCGCCAATATACTTATTGCGGTCGTTTTTAGTTTTCTTGCCAGCGGATATTTTTCTTCTTACACCTTGCTTTTACTCCTAAGACAAACGTCTGAGGTGGGCATCATCGCAATGGCGATGACCATCCTGATCGTCTGTGGTGAATTTGATCTCTCAGTCGGTGCCATCTATGCAGTTGTGGGAATCATCACCGGCCTTCTCTTCCAGAATTTTGGCGTGAATTTGTTTCTTTCGGCGGCTGTCGCCATGGGCCTGGCACTCTTCCTCGGATACTTAAACGGGCTGTTGATAACGAAAACCGGTATGCATTCATTCATCGGAACCCTTGCCACCATGATGGTTTTTCGCGGCATCGCAATGGTCAGCACAGGGGGCAGGCCCGTAAGCTCCCTGCCTAAAATGCCCTTTTTCACCATATTTGGAGAAGGGATGATCCTTGATATCATACCGGTTCCCATCGTGTGGCTGCTGGCCATGTGTGTTTTTCTATTTTTTATCCTTCACAAAACATCTTTTGGCGTAAAAGTTTTCGCCACTGGAGATAACCGAGAGGCGGCAGAGCTTGCCGGTATCGACACCATCACCATCAAGCGAACCTGTTTTATGCTGACAGCCTTCTCCGCTGGAATAGTTGCCTTCACTTCCATTGGCTTCCTTCGAACAGCGACACCTACCCAGGGCCAGGGTCTT
>JASFFJ010000085.1:0-15963 GCA_050124355.1 Desulfobacterales bacterium
CATCCGGATGAAGGGCGGACTCATCTCCTGAAGATAGCGGCGGGTTTTCTCTTCGAGAGCCGGCACTTCCAAGCCCCAGCGTCGGTGGCAAAGGTCCGTTATGCAGACCAGCATGGCACCCGAAGGTGCTAGTAAACTCACCCGGTTGCCTTGCGGTAGGGGCATCGCGGATATGGCCTTGGCGGCTAGAATCAGGTGGGAATAGTCATAGATTCTGACCACACCGGCTTGCCGCAAGGCCCCATCGATGATTCTGTCATCCGATGCCATGGCGGCCGTATGAGCCACAGCTGCCCGGGAACCTTCGGCAGTGGCCCCCCCCTTCAAAAGTATCACCGGCTTGACTCGCGTCACCTCACGGGCGACTTCCAGAAAGCGGCGGGGTTTCTTAAAGCTTTCCAGATAGATGAAGATGGCCCGGGTTTCCGGATCCTGGGCGTAGTACTCCAGCACCTCGCTTTCTTCTACATCCAGCTTATTGCCCATGCCCAGCACCCGGGCAACGCCGAAGTGTTCGGCGGTCATGATATAGCGCATGGTGTGGGTGGCGAAATTTCCGGTCTGAGCGATGTAGGAGACCTTGCCGCGCGGGATTTTGCCGAGGGGAAAGAACGTTGAGGTGAATTTGTGGGGTGTCGATGTGTGTCCGGAGGTGTTGGGACCAATCGCCCGAACCCCGGTATCCTGGATGGCTTGTATCGTTTCTTGCTGGAGTTCTTCTCCCTGCTGATCGACTTCGGCGAAACCGCCGGCAGCCAGGACAACGGTTTTGGCCCCCCTGGCGGCACAGTCGCGGATGGCTTGAGGCGTCGCCCTGGCGGGTAAAATGATGATGGCCTGATCGATATTTTGCGGTAAATCCTGGATTGACGGATAAACCCGGTGCCCCAGAATTTCTCCGCCCTTGGGATTGACCAGGTACAGGCGACCTTCGAATTCATTGGCCAGAATGTTTTGAATAACGTCATTGCCGGCTTTGTGAGGGGTGCCGGAAGCACCGATAACCGCAACACTTTGGGGCTCGAAAAATTTTGTTAGATTTCCGGTGACGGCTTTCTCAGTCGTCGCCGGCGGCGGCGGTTCCTGCAATACGATCAGGGCGTCTACCGCCACCGGGTGACCCTTCCGAACGATCAGGGGGTTGATATCTATTTCGCAAACCGCCGGATGGTCAATGGCGATTTGACCCAACTGCTGCAGGCAGTTGCTGAGCTCATCGATGTGAACGGGTTCAAGCCCGCGAAGGCCTCCTAAAATCTTAGCTGCTTTAATATCGGTCGTCATCTCCCGGGCATCCTCCCGGTTTAAGGGTGCAACCCGGAAAACCACATCTCCCAGAGCTTCGGTGAAAATACCCCCCAGACCGAACATGACACAGGGACCGAATTGCGCATCCCGGTTCAACCCCGCCACCAGTTCCCGGGAACCCCGTATCATTTCCTGGACCAGGATGGCACCGCCCAGCTCCCGCGCTTTGGGAGCCAGCCGATCATAGGCCTTCTTTAATTCATCGGCATTGCCAATGCCCAGCTCGATGAGGTTCTGCTCGGTCTTATGCTGGGCTGCGGCAGCACAAACCTTAAGAGCCACCGGATAACCGATCTGTTCGGCAGCTTGCTTGGCGGCAGCAAGTTCGTCGATCAGAAATTCTTCAGTTGTCGGGATTCCGTACTCAGCGAGAATTTTTTTGCTGTCATATTCGGACAGGGTCATTTGGCCGGCTGCCAGGGCTTCCGAAATTATGTTAGATGTTGAATTCATAATGTCTCCATATAAATCCAGAACTACTGCCTTGTCGTGAAAAATGATGCAATACAAATGTCTGTGGTCGCGCCAAGGATATTGGATTTCGGACGAATCGTTCTGAATTTAATTTCTTATTTATTACGCTTTGCAGGGCAATATCCACAGGTGATGAGTTAAGATTTAAAGTATGCCGGGTTACACGATCAGATCTTTCAAAACTATTTCAGAGTCCACCAAATCTTCGGAATAGAAATTCTTTTTTAATCCCATAGTGGTTATCATTGAAAGAAAAATCTGTTTTTTCGTTCCGGTTTTTTCTTCGAAAACTTTTAATTTGTTATCCAGATTCCTTGCATATTTTTTATCTATAGAATATTGAGTGTTTGAAAACTTGATTTCACAGACATTTATACTGTTGTCGATGCGGTCTATCAAAAGATCTATCTGTGCACCTGTTTCCTTACTTTTTTTGGGCGGCAGGTAATGCCAGTTCCCGATTTCTGTAGCCAGGTTCTCGACTTTCAATTTTTTCAATATCTGATCAACGTGTTTCATACAGACAGATTCAAACGCATATCCGGCCCAGATTTGGTACTGAGATTTTTTAGAAATATTCAGCCAATAGTTTGGATTATATCTCAGGGCACTTCTAAGCTGAACAGGTTTAATCCAGTTCAGATAAAACAGAGTATACTCATCCACTATCTTGATTGTAAAATCCTTTCTGGCTTTCCCATAGGGAACATACTCCTGAATAAATCCGGACTCTTTTAGTTCCTGCAATCTCTTTTTAAAAGTACCGCCGCTTTTATAACCGGTTGCTTCAAGCAAATCCCTTCTGAGAATGCCATTTCTTTTTTTTCCAATTTCACAGATGATTTTGTTATGCACCTCGGCATGGTTAAACAGAGATTGGAACAGCCGGGTAAATTCGGTGAAGAGAAAGCCGTCCTTGTGAAAACATAAGGAATTGATAATCTGTGTTGATGATTTACCTTTTTCCACTTGTCTCAGATAATGAGGAATTCCGCCCATTACCATGTACAGTTCCAGAATTTGCATAGGCTTTAGCTTAACACCTCTGCTCTTTAAGTAATTGCTACTTTCCTCTAGTGTAAACGGTTGCAGATGAATAAAATCGGTAATTCTGTTATGCAGGCCGCCTTTGGCCTGAATTAGCTTTTCCAGTACCCAGGATGCAGCCGATCCACAAACGATTAGTTTTATATTATCGGTTCGGCTCCACTTTCGGTTCCACTCATATTCCAGTGCTTGTAACATTGCCGAACGTTTTGTAGCAAGCCAGGGCAGTTCGTCAAAAAACAAGATAATCTTTTTTTTTCGGGGCTGTGCTTCAACAAGGGTTGTTAGAATGGACAGGGCTTCTTTCCAGGAATCCGGTTTTTTTATTGGCAGAGTCGGTTTAAAAGCTTCTTCAATAGCCAGATAAAAATTGTATAGCTGAATTTTAAGTCCGGCATCTTTCTGGCCTGTCACCTCAAGATAAAGGCCCCGTCCTTGAAAAAATTCATGAATTAGAAAGGTTTTACCGACACGCCGACGCCCGTAAATTGTTAAAAACTCGGCTTCATCAGAGTTTAATATTTTCGAAAGTTTCTTTTTTTCACTTTCCCTGCCGATTATGTTTTTCAAAACATTCCCCATATTTTTAAGTTTTGGCTGGATATGTTTCTATTATAGTCAGCCAAAACGAAAAACACAACAATGATTTGGCTGATTATAAAGAATTATATCCAGCCAAATATTGTTAAAAGGAAGAGATTTGGCTGGATATGTAAATTTTATAGACAGCCAAATCTTTTTTCTAACGAAGAAGCAGGAAGGCGGATAACTGCTCACGGGGAAGTAAGTAAAAAAACCAGGTCCATCGTTGATCCCGCGTTAGTTTGCGGGGAAAGACCTGACTTTTATCTACCCCCTGAAATGGGGCTTCCCATCACTCCTGTACTCCAATACGCCATTACTCTTTAAAAATGTTACAGGCAGTGCCGATTTCCTCTGACCTGACCCAGATGACCAAAATTATTAAGTTTGATCAAATATATCACATGGGATGTGTGGTGAATTTCCCAGTCTAGGATATGCAAGCAACCTCACTATTCTTGCTCCCATTCCTTTCTGACCAGCTCGAGTCGGGCATAGAATTTTCGATCCCGGTCCCGCCGCATGGTGTCCACCGCACCGGGTCCGTAGTCATAGAAGCCGCCCGCTGTTTTGAGGCCGAGTTTACCGGCTTTTACTTGCTTTTCGAGCAGCTTCGGCGGCTTGAAATAAGGCTTGTCGAGTTTTTCCGCCAGATAGCGGTAGACGCCCAAATACGTGTCTGCGCCGGCCTGATCCATAATCTCAAACGGCCCGTAAGCCCCCAACCGAAAACCAAAGGAGTTCTTGACAATGCTGTCTACCTCCGCCGGCGTGGCCAGCCCTTCTTCTACGAGGGCAATGGCCTCGGCCGCCAGGGCCATTTGAATGCGGTTGGCCACGAACCCGGGCGCACTTTTACAAATCGTCGGTACTTTGCCCAGGCCGGTTAGAAATTCCATGACCAAATCAATGTTGGCCGGATCGGCGTGCTTCGATGGAATGACTTCCACGCAGGGTGTGATCTGGGGCGGATGAAACCAGTGGGTCCCGATAATACGCTCCGGGTTGGGCAGGCCTTCGGCCAATTCGTTAATGTCGTAGGATGAGGTGTTGGAGGCCAGGATAGCAACGGGGGCGGCGTTTTGGCCCATTGCCATCCAGACGTCGCGTTTGAGGTCGAAATCTTCACTGACGGCTTCCAGAACATAGTTGGCTTTGGGGAGATTTCCAACCAAATCGGTAGTGAAATTGATTGCGGACAGGACGGTCTCCCTTCCGGAAGTATTCAATTTGCCCAGCTCAATCATATAGTCGAGGTTGTCCACGATCCAGCACCGGGCACGATCCAGAAGATCATCGGATTGGTCCACCAGGAAGACCTCGATGTTGTTCATGGCCAGCAGCTGGGCAAATCCGTGACCCATGATGCCGGCACCGACTACCAGGGCCGTGTCGATGCCTGTGACCTTCAAATTATTTTCCGGCATATTTTTTTCCTTTTTTCTGCGATTTCATCAGCGGATCAGATCCCAAGCAGTTGCTGTTTGAGGTGGTCGTCCGCCAACATCTCCTCGGCAGTGCCTTGGTAGACATTTTTCCCGTCATCCATAACATAGACCCTTTTGCAAACCCTCAAGGCCAGCATGGAATTTTGCTCTACCAACTCCGTTGTTAAATTTGTGGCCGTCAGCTCCAGAACGATGTTCATCACTTCCCGCACAATTAGGGGTGCCAGCCCTTCGAAAGGCTCGTCCAGTATAATTCATGGTCTGTTTTTATATCCATTATCATAGTGAAAACACAATTTTTGGGACATCCCAAATTGTGAATTCATCCGACTTCATTCTTCGAGTTACGACGGGACAAGAAGAATGTGGTCAATTTTGCCATGTTGTTTAACCTGCAGGAAAGTCGGAGGACTTCAGATCCTGTGTTGTCAAGGGATCACTGTACCGACTACAATTTCAACCTTGACGCCTTGGCTTTGAAGCCCTCCGACTTTTGCAACCTCAGGGTCGATGTTTCCAATAAACCTTAGGTCCGCATAAGGGAAGACGCTGGCGCCCTTATCCAAAAATCGCGGCTGGCTGACAACTCCTTTCTTGCTCTCTATGGTTTTTTTTAGAATGCCGATCGAATTTTTTCTGACAATATGGAGTAAAAAGATTGAGGTTTCAGGTGTCGGGTGTCCAGTGTCAGCATCTAATTTCCTTTTACTGATACCAAACACCACTTATGAAACGACATCAAAAAACGCTGTTGGTTTCGCAAAAAATTCGTAATTTGTCATGCCGGTCCCGGATCAAGTCCGGGATGACGGATCCGGCATCCAGAATTTGCTGACGTTACTATATTCCGGCTACCGGATCGTGTCCGGCACAGGCTTCGGTAAAATGACACTTTAAAGACTTTTTAGTTTTTTACCACATCGTCAAGTTTTTTTTTCGATTTGATCGGCCGCTTTTTTTGCCGGCGGCTGGGCTGACACCTGACACCCGACACCTGAAACCGATAAATAGTATCAATGTGTTTGCGGCCATTCATGGGTTGCTTTTCCGAGCGTCGTTTCGCAAATATCTTAAATTCTTAACCCCCGATTACATACTTTCTCTTCAGTGCGCCGTCCAGCCGGCGTCCACAAACAGCACATGACCGGTAACCATGTTTGCTGCCGGCGAGGCCAAATATAAAACCGCTGCGGCAACGTCATCAGGTTTGCCGAAACGCTTAAGCAGATTTTTGGCCAACGCATATTCCCGAAATTCGGGATTGGCGAGAAAGTCTTTGGTCAGCTCGGTTTCAACGAACGTCGGTGCCACGGCATTGACCAGAATCTCGTGGGGCGCCCATTCCATTGCCAAGACCTTGGTGACCAGGTTCAACCCGGCTTTGCTGGCGCAATAGGCTGCTCGCTTGGCCAGGGCAACCGACCCGGTTTGGGAGGTCATGTTGATGATTCGTCCTCCGCGTTTCTGGGTGATCATCAATTTGCCGACGGCCTGGGCCATAAAAAATGCAGCTTTTAGATTGATGTTCATCAGGGTGTCCCAGGTTTTTTCGGTGACATCGACCGAATCTTCGGGGATGTTGATGCCGGCGTTATTCACCAGAATATCAATACCACCCATATTCTGGGAAATTTTTTGAATTAAGGATGCATGCTGATGAACTTGGGTCAGGTCGGCTGGGAATGCCATCGCCCGTCGTCCTACTGCCTGTATCTCCTCTGCCACAGATTGCAGCTGGTCTTCGCTGCGGGCCACCAGGGCCACATCCGAACCGGCGCCGGCCAGTGCCAGGGCAACGGCCCGTCCGATACCGCGACCTGCCCCGGTGATCAGGGTAATTTTCCCACTAAGGTCAAAAAAAGATGCAACACCGCTTTCTTTTAGTTCATTCATAGGACACCTCTTGTTAATAGACGCTAGTACAGATTTCGTAATTTACTAGGAAAGTAGCTCTTTTTTTTTACATTATCGGACGTTATGAAACTTTATCCGAGCATTGGTTTCAGGTTTCAGGTTTCGGGTGTCAGACTATCTCTCGTGTTTTTAGTCCTGGCTCCCCATATTTTAGTTCCAATTTCTAATTTCCAATTTTCATGAACCCAATGACAGTTAGGGAGTCACAGCCATTTTTCCAAGCTGAATGACGACACCTGTACTAAAAGTTATTTTCCGTATCTTTTTGTACGAACCGTGGCGGTGATGCCATGTGCCAGCATACGTTCCACCTCGCATTGTCGTGCGGTGACTTCACCCACCTTAATGCTGGCTTCAGGAGTCATTTTTTGAAAGGTCACTGTTTTTAAAAATTTGCCTACCCAAACACCGCCGGTGTACCGTGCCGAGCGGCTGGTCGGCAGGATGTGATTGGTGCCGATGGACTTGTCTCCATAGGCAACCGTCGTTTCTTCCCCGATAAACAGGGAGCCGTAATTTTTGAGCCGATCAACGTAGTAATCAGTCTCTTCTACATGGATCTCCAGGTGCTCGGGCGCATAATCGTCGCTAAGCCGGATGGCTTCGTCCCGGTCGTCGGCAACGTAAAGCTTGCCGTTGTCGGCCCAGGAGATTTCCGCGACATCTTTGGTGGGCAAGACCTCGAGCTGTTTGTGAAGTTCTTCAAGGGTGTCGCGGGCAAATGATTCACTCAGACAGACCAGCAGCTGGCCACTGTTGGGGTCGTGCTCGGCCTGACCGAGGATGTCACAGGCAACCAGGAAGGGATCGGCGTTGTCATCTGCGATAATGGCGATTTCGGTTGGGCCGGGAAGAAGGTCGATGCCGCATTGTCCGAACAACTGCCTTTTGGCTTCAACAACGAATTTATTGCCGGCGCCGCAGAGCATGTCGACCGGCTCGACTTCTCCCATGCCGAAAGCCATCAGCGCAAAGGCGGGGACCCCACCGACAATGAAAATACGGTCGGCCCCGGCTTGTTTCATCGCATTGATGGTGGCGGGGAAATATCCCTCTCCTTTGACGGGCGGTGTGCAGCCGACCACGGTTTCAACACCGGCCACCTTGGCTGGGATGATGCTCATCTGGGCCGATCCGAACATGGGATACCTGCCTCCGGGTACGTAACTCCCAACCCGGCTGATTGGAATATGCTTGTGTCCTAACATAATCCCCGGGCTTATCTCCACCTCCAGGGGCTGCAGGGTCGCCAATTGAGCTTCGGCAAAGGCGCGCACATTACGCTGACAAAATTCAGTGTCCTGGACCAGCTGTTGGTCGCATTTTGCGATGGCGTCACCAATCTGCTGTTGGCTAAGCTCGAAACTCTCGGGATTCCAATCATCGAATCTTTGACTGTACTTACGAACCGCATCCATTCCGTTTTTTCGAAGATCGTCCAGCATTTCTCGAACATACTGGGTGGTTTCCTGGTCTTCTTCAAAAAGACGGTGGCCGCCTTCTTTAATGACTTTCATTTAGATCTCCTTTATAAATTTCAGGGCTCCTGACGTCAGTCGGAGAAAGTTCTCGGGAGACCCTAACATCTAAAGGTCCTACAAAATTTGTACTAAAAATGGGCGTAAATTTACGACACACCAGTAGTTCTGAATTTAGCCGGCAAGCTGAAACGCTTGGCTTGGCTAGCATGCCAGATTTTAGATGTCAAGTAAAAAAATACGGTTGACTGCGAGAAATATTCTGAGTAAGTTTCGAGTATTTATCGTAAACCAATATAACGAAAAATGGACAATCATGATACTGTTTGCCGGTTTCTGGATGCTGGTCACCGGTGATTGGTTGGCGGCAGAAGGAGAATAGAAAATGACCAAACCCTTTGAAAAGATCGCGGTTGTCGGCACCGGCACCCTGGGTGCCCAAATTGCTATGCTGGCATCCAATGCCGGTTACGGGGTCACGATTTTCGACCGTCAAACCGGGGCCTTTGATGCCATGGTTGAAAAATTACATAGCGATTTGACGGCTAAGCAGATCGAACCCTTTATCCCTTTTGAAGAGTGGCCTGCATGCCGGCAGCAAATCAAAGAGGTTGAGAAACTTGATGAGGCTGTCAAAGACGCCGGCCTGGTAATTGAAGCCGTCCCTGAAATCCTTGAACTCAAACGCGATGTCTTCCGCCAACTGGGACAACTGATGTCCCCCGATGCTATCCTGGCTACCAACAGTTCTTCAATTCCCGTATCCCACCTGGAAAAAAGCAGCGCCAGGCCTGAGCGCTGTCTCAATCTGCATTTTTACATGCCATTTCATGGAATGAACATCGCTGATGTCATGGGCGGCAGTCAGACGCTACCCGAAGTCTTGGAAAAAGGCATCAGCTGGGTGCGTTCGCTGGGCTGTATCCCCTTGACGGTCAAAAAAGAACTACTGGGATTCTGTTTTAACCGGGTGTGGCGGGCTATCAAACGCGAAGTCCTGTATATGTGGGCCAATGACTTCGTCGATTTTCGGGACGTGGACCGGGCCTGGATGAAATTCACCGGAAAGGAAGATCGTTATGGTCCCTTTGGGCTGATGGACAGCGTTGGACTTGACGTGATCTATGACATTGAGATGGTCTACTACCGGGACTCCAACGATCCCAAGGATCACCCCCCCGAAGCACTCAAGCAAAAGATCGACAGGGGTGAGCTGGGAGTCAAGACCGGCAAAGGATTTTATTCATATCCCGACCCTGAATATCTGCGGGACGATTTTCTCAGTACCAAAAATTGATATAGCCGCAAAAAAGCGCAAAAGGCACAAAAATTAAATCTCAGGGATTGTAAATTCTTAATAGATCGATTTGACGAGGTTTCGTTTTGTCACTAGTTATCTATCAGCAAAATCATGAATGTCAAACCTTTACGACATTCGGTGTGACATAAGGGTTCACCTCGATTCTTTGATGAAAGTCGGCAGATACTGTTTAATAATAGTATTTACCTGCTAATATAACCTTAATCCTACCATATTGAAATTTTCCAGTTCGTGACAAAAATTTAATCGACGAAGAAAGAGAGGGAGGCCACGAGGATACACGCTACAGGAACTTCGAGTGCGGGAACAAGTTCAGATTAGGATGTGATCTTGGAATCGACGTTGCTGGATGATACTCACACTGAAAAATATTTTCGAGGAAAAGTTGCTCTACGGCTTTGCTTTTTGATTTTGTGGGTTTTGACTATCAAAATAACTCACCATTTTTTACCATTAGTTCGTAAGGTAAAAAATTCAAAATCAATGTCTTTACATTTGGTTAGGGATGATAACATTAGATCCTTGCGATTTGTTAATTTGTATCAGTAAAAATGTGATCCCATGAAGCTTCAGACTGACAGTCGTGTCGCCCTCAACGAAAAACTGGCCTACGCAGCACCGGCTTTTGCGCTTGCGGTAGTGGGCATCCCTGTCTATGTGTACATTCCAAAATTTTATACCGACGTCGTTGGTATCAACATCACCATCTTAGGATATTTGATGTTCAGCGTTCGCATCTTTGACGCAATTACCGATCCGGCCATCGGATACCTTTCGGATCGAACCCGAACCAGATTTGGCAGACGACGCCCCTACATCGCCATCGGGTCAGTTTTCGTCGCTTTGGCAATGTTCCTATTATTCAACCCCCCGGTAGCTTCACCAGACTTTGAGACGATTTGGTTTGGAATAACCATTTACCTCCTGTTTTTTTTCTGGACAGCCGTTATCGTTCCCTTCGAATCATTAGGCCCGGAAATCACCTTCGACTACCACGAGCGAACCTCGCTGTTTTCATTGCGCGACGGATTGCTGATCGCCGGAACCCTGGCGGCGGCGAGCTCTCCAGCGGCCGTGGCGTGGTTGTTTGACCTAAATATGGATGCCCAGGGGGAACGGGCTAAATTTTTTTGGATTGCGGTTATCTATGCACCGCTATTGATTGGGACCTGCTGGTGGTGTGCCCTTGCCATACGCGAAAGGCAGCCTGCTGTTGAGTTGCAACGGACGGGGATATGGCGCGGTCTTCGCCAGGTGGCGCATAATCGCCCCTTTGTCATTTTGCTGATCGCCTATACGGTCAGTGCCATTGGAAATAATTTGCCGGCAACCCTCATTCTGTTTTACGTGGAGTATGTACTGCAATCCACTCTTGCTGATGCCTTTTTGATGTTGTATTTTGTCACTGGAATTGTTTTTCTACCGGCTTGGATTAAAGTTTCACGCCGAACTGGGAAAAAATCAGCCTGGCTGGCCTCTATGGCCATTAACACCGGCGCATTTGTGGGTGTTTTTTTCCTCGGACCGGGTGATGCCGCCATTTACGGTGTTCTGGTTTTCTTGTCCGGCATCGGATTTGGTGCGACCCTGGCAATACCATCTGCGATTCAGGCCGACGTGATTGATTATGACGAGCTGCTGACAGGAGAAAGAAGGGAGGGTGAGTACATCGGTTTGTGGTCGATTTCAAAGAAATTCGCAGCCGCGGTGGGTATTGGTGCCGGCCTGTCTATATTAGGGATGGCAGGCTATACCCCCAATGCGGAACAACCGGTTGCGGTTCAAACAGCCCTGCGCGTGTTGTATGCATTGGTGCCGTCGCTCTGCAATCTTGTGGCCATTGCCATTGCTTTTGCATATCCGATCAGCGGCCGCCTTCATGCCGACATTCGAAAGGCAATAGAGCAGCGGCGAGCCGGTCTGCCGGTAGCCAATCCGTTAAAACCGGCCCAAACCTTATCTTAAACATAGGTCATTTTGAGGACACGGAATAGCAGTATCTTAAGAGCGGGCGCCGCTAGCCAAAAAAACGGCCAGTTTGATCGAGAAAGAAACTTGACGATGTGGCAAAAATCAAAATTTCATTATAGCGTCTTTCCGGCAGGGCCTGTGCCGGACTCGTTCCGGTAGCCGTAATCCAGCAACGTCATCAAATTCTGGATGCCGGGCAAGCCCGGCATGACGAATTAGGAATTTATTGCGAAACCAACATAGTTTTACAATGAAGTTTCACATAAGCTATTAAAAAAAACATCTTTAAAAATCCAGGTAAAGACTTATCTTGTAGCAACATCGGAGAAAAACCATGGAAACTTCACTGACGACGATGGGCTGGAATCTGGCTGCTGTTGCGGCCATGATGATCATCGGATGGCTCGTTAGCCTGATTTATCGAAATGTGACCATCGTCGATAGCCTCTGGGGTCTTGGGTTTATCCTGATTGCCTGGATGACGCTTGTTATCTCAGATGGATATTGGGGACGCCAAATACTGTTGGCCTTGTTAGTGACACTATGGGGGCTGAGATTGAGTGCTTATCTTTCATGGCGCAATTGGGGCAAGGGTGAGGATCCGCGCTATGGCGGCTGGCGGGAAAAAAGCGGTGACCGCTTTTGGCTTGTAAGTCTCTTTAAAGTTTTCATTTTGCAGGCGGTTTTTCTGTGGGTCATTGCCCTGGCCTTACAGATCGGACAACTGGCAGAGACACCCGCCAGTCTGACCTGGCTCGATGGCATAGGGCTTCTTGTTTGGGTCGTCGGATTTGTTTTTGAGTCCGTTGCTGACTGGCAGTTGGCGCAGTTTAAATCCGATCCGGCCAACAAGGGTTGTGTAATGGATCGCGGCTTATGGGCTTTTTCCCGTCATCCTAATTACTTTGGTGAGTTTCTGGTTTGGTGGGGCATTTTTTTGATCACCTTGTCAACCCCCCACAGCTGGTGGACAATCATCAGTCCCGTGATCATAACGGCGGTCCTTTTGAAAATGACCGGCATCCCCCTGACCGAAAAAGCACTTAAAGAAAAACGTCCGGAATACAGTGACTACATCCAACGCACCAGTGCGTTCGTACCCTGGTGGCCGGCGAAGGAGGGTACATGAAATTACTGATCAATATGGCAGAAACCGGCTTTATGCCGGATAGACTGATACGGCTTGGCATTCGCAGACTGGATCGAAAGCGCCTGCAAGAAGAAAACCTCAGGTACGACGCTGAACAGGGCCGGGCGCTTGACAGGTTTATTTCTGACATGCAGCAAAATCCAATTGCAGTTATGACTGACAAGGCCAATGAACAGCACTATGAGGTTCCGCCAGCATTTTTCGAGGAGGTTCTCGGCCGGCATCTGAAATACAGCGGCTGCTATTGGCCCGATGGGGTAGAAAATCTGGATCAGGCTGAAGAACGAATGCTGGCGTTAACCTGCCGGCGGGCTAAGTTGACCAACGGGATGAAAGTTCTCGAGCTCGGCTGTGGATGGGGCTCCCTATCCCTTTGGATGGCCCAACAATTTCCAGACAGTCAAATAACGACGGTTTCCAACTCAAGCCTTCAAAAAGAGTTTATTGAAGCGAAACTGGCTGAACGCAATCTGGAAAACGTACGGGTCATTACAGCAGATATGAACGATTTTAGCATCGATGGGCAATTCGACCGGGTCGTATCGGTTGAAATGTTTGAGCACATGCGTAACTGGCCACGCCTGCTGGAGCGTATCAGTCACTGGTTGACGGCCGAGGGAAAAGTGTTTGTTCATATTTTTACTCATCGCCAATTTGCCTATGCTTTCGATCTTAGCAACGAGGACAATTGGATGGGACGCCATTTTTTCAGCGGCGGGATAATGCCCTCGGATGACCTGCTCTTCCATCTTCGGGAGCATCTGGTGGTCGAAAAACACTGGCAGGTCAACGGCAGACATTACAGCAAAACCGCTGAAGCCTGGCTCAGGAATCTGGACCGTCGCCGGGATGCCATTCTGAAGATCTTTCAGGATGTCTATGGTGCGAAGGATGCCAGTCGTTGGCTACAGCGCTGGCGCATATTTTTCTTGGCCTGTGCGGAGCTATGGGGTTTCCGTGACGGCAATGAGTGGTTGGTTTCTCATTATCTCTTATCTAAGAAAGGTGAATTATGTTAGAAAATTTAGATCCGGTAATACTTGCACGAATTCAATTCGCTTTTACGGTTAGTTTTCATATCCTATTTCCGGCATTTACCATCGGACTGGCGAGCTGGCTGGCGGTGGTCGAGTGGCGCTATCTAAAAACCGGCAAGGATGTCTATCAGGAAATTTACCGCATGTGGGTAAAAATATTTGCGGTCACATTCGGCATGGGTGTCGTGTCCGGCCTGGTATTGTCCTATCAGTTCGGCACCAACTGGTCGGGGTTTTCCGATAAAGCGGGAAACATTCTGGGACCGTTGCTCGGTTATGAAGTCTTGACCGCCTTTTTCCTGGAAGCATCATTTCTCGGTATCATGCTGTTTGGTTGGAACCGGGTGAGCCCCAAAATGCATTTTGCATCGACCCTCATCGTGGCGTTTGGCACCTTGTTATCCTCTTTCTGGATCCTTTCGGCAAACAGCTGGATGCAAACCCCCGCGGGATATCGTGTCGGAGAGTACGGGCTGTTCTATCCGACGAATTGGCTAGAGATCGTCTTCAATCCCTCTTTTCCCTACCGCTTTGCCCATATGGTGATGGCCGCCTACCTAACAACGGCATTTGTCGTTGGCGGCATCGGCGCCTATTATCTTTGGCGGAAAATCCATGTTAAACATGCCCGCGTCATGTTTGGCATGGCCATGCTGATGGCTATATTTGTTGCGCCCTTGCAGCCCATCATCGGAGATTTGCACGGGCTGAACACCCTGGAGCATCAACCGGCCAAGGTGGCCGCCATGGAGGGACTTTGGGAAACCCAACGCGGCGCTCCCTTAAAATTGTTTGGCTGGCCCGATCAGGAGGAGGAAACTACCAAGTATTCCGTAGAGATTCCATACTTATCCAGTTTGATTCTAACCCACGAGTTGGATGGCGAGGTCAAGGGATTGAAAGAATGGCCCAAAGACGAACGCCCGCCGGTGGCCCTGGTTTTCTGGCCCTTTCGAATTATGGTCGGCCTCGGGGTGTTGATGGTATTCACCGGTGTCATTGCTGTCGTACTTTATTTTCGCAAAAAATTATTCGAAACGCGCTGGTTCCAAGTCTGGTGCATGGCTTTGACTCCGGCGGGATTTATCTCCGTGCTGGCCGGCTGGTTTGTGACCGAAGTCGGTCGGCAACCCTATATCGTTTACGGGGCGCTGCGCACCTCCGATACCATATCGCCGGTGATCGGGCCAAATGTCGCCCTGTCGCTGCTGGCATTTATCATTACCTACACCTTCGTGTTCGGTGCCGGGAGCTACTATATCTTGCGACTGATCGGCAAAGGCCCCGTGGTCACGGAAAAGGCTTACGGCGACCATGGCGTCAAGAAACCGCCGCTGGTCACGGATCTGAGCACTGAAACGGGAGGAGGCAAACATGTTTAGTTTTGCAAGTTTTCTGGACTTGCCGCTCATCTGGTACGGTCTGATTATTATCGCGATGTTTCTGTATATCATTCTGGATGGTTTTGATCTGGGCGTGGGCATCCTGTTTCCCTTTGCCCCTACCGATACTTGTCGTGATTGTATAATGAACTCGATTGCCCCCTTCTGGGACGGCAACGAGACCTGGTTAATTCTGGGTGGCGGCGGATTGTTTGCGGCCTTTCCCCTGGCTTATTCGATTGTGATGCCGGCACTTTACATGCCGATGATACTCATGCTGCTGGGCCTGGTGTTCCGGGGGGTGGCATTTGAGTTCCGGTTTAAGGCCACCGGCAAATCCAGGAAAATCTGGGATCACGCGTTTCACTTCGGTTCATTGGGTGCGGCATTTATGCAGGGAATGATCCTGGGTGGATTTGTTCAGGGTATCGAAGTTGAGGGTCGCAACTTTGCCGGAAACTCGTTGGACTGGCTCAGCGCCTTCAGCGTGATGACCGGTCTGGCGCTGGTGTGCGGCTATGCGCTGCTGGGGTCTACCTGGATGATCATGAAAACCGAAGACGCGACCCAGGCTTGGGCACGCAAATGCGCAGCCTACATCCTCGTCTTGGTCGCGATATTCATGGGGTTGGTCAGCCTGAGTATGCCGTTTCTAAATACGGATGTTAAAAACCTATGGTTTAGCCTGCCCAATTTTTTTTATCTTCTGCCCATGCCGCTTCTTTCTGCTGCTTTTCTGATAATGCTCTGGCGTGACCTTCGCACGGAGCGCGAAGTCCGCCCTTTTTTTCTGAGCTTGGGACTGTTTATTATGAACTACATCGGGCTGGGAATTAGTTTGTGGCCGTGGC
>JASFFJ010000086.1:0-15941 GCA_050124355.1 Desulfobacterales bacterium
TTTTGTAGCAATTTTAGATTTCGGATTGCGGATTTACTGTATCGCTTTGCTCTATCTTTTATCATTAGCTGAAACCTGACACCTTAACACTGACACCAAGATATTAATTCAGATCAACTGTAGTCTTTATTTGTATACGATGATTAATCCTTTTCCATTTAACCGTAAATTAAACACATAGGGAATACGCCATGGATACGCTTTATGATTTCTTTGCAAAACCTACGAATCCTAAACGATATTCAGCCATTCGTATCGCTCTGGCATCGCCGGAGCAGATTCGAAAATGGTCTCACGGAGAAATTAAAAAACCGGAAACCATTAACTATCGAACCTTTAAACCGGAACGAGATGGACTTTTCTGCGCAAAGATTTTCGGCCCCACCAAAGACTATGAGTGTAACTGTGGTAAATATAAGCGCATGAAACACAGG
This sequence comes from Desulfobacterales bacterium, assembly GCA_050124355.1. Lineage (GTDB taxonomy): Bacteria > Desulfobacterota > Desulfobacteria > Desulfobacterales > JAFDCJ01 > JAFDCJ01. The sequence continues at coordinate 435 of JASFFJ010000086.1, forward strand.
GGTGTCATCTGCGAAAAATGCGGTGTTGAAGTCATTCAATCCAAAGTGCGCAGAGAGCGTATGGCCCATATTGAGCTGGCAGCCCCGGTCTCGCACATATGGTTTTTGAAAAGCTTGCCCAGTAAGATCGGTAACCTGCTGGATCTGACGCTTAAAAACATGGAAAAGGTGCTTTATTTTGACAGTTATATTGTGCTGGATCCAAAGGACACGGGATTGAGTTGGGGACAGTTGCTGTCTGACGAGAAATACCTTGAAGCTCGCGAAACCTTTGGGGATAAATTCGAAGCCGGTATCGGTGCCGAAGCCGTCAAAAAGCTGTTGGCAGATTTGAACTTGGACGATTTATACGAACAACTTCGAACTGATATCCGCGAGACCGGATCGGTGGCCAAACGACAAAAATTGGCCAAACGTCTGAAAATTGTTGATGCCTTCAGGCGATCCGGTGTTGATCCGACCTGGATGATCATGGATGTGATTCCGGTTTTACCGCCAGACCTCCGCCCTTTGGTGCCGCTTGAAGGCGGGCGTTTCGCCACCTCCGATCTCAATGATCTTTATCGTCGGGTAATTAACCGTAACAACCGTTTGAAACGGTTAATCGAGCTGAAAGCCCCTGACATTATCGTTCGCAATGAAAAACGTATGTTGCAGGAATCCGTTGATGTTTTGTTTGACAATGGGCGGCACGGGCGTGTGATTACCGGGTCTAACAAACGTCCGTTGAAATCCCTCAGTGACACGCTAAAGGGGAAACAGGGGAGATTTCGCCAGAACCTACTCGGCAAACGGGTCGATTATTCGGGCCGTACCGTGATCACCGTCGGACCTGATCTGCGACTTCACCAGTGTGGGCTGCCGAAGAAGATGGCGCTCGAACTTTTCAAACCCTTTGTTTATTATCGTTTAGAACAAAAAGGATTGGTTTCGACAGTCAAAAGCGCTAAAAAAATGGTCGAACGGGAAATTCCAGAGGTATGGGACACTTTAGACGAAGTCGTCAGAGAATATCCGGTCCTACTAAACCGTGCGCCAACCTTGCACCGTTTGGGTATCCAGGCTTTTGAGCCTATTCTGATCGAGGGTAAAGCGCTGCAGTTGCATCCCCTTGTCTGTACGGCCTTCAATGCGGATTTCGACGGCGATCAGATGGCAGTGCATATTCCGCTTTCTGTCGAGGCTCAAATAGAAGCGCGGGTTCTGATGTTGTCCAGCAACAATATCCTCTCTCCGGCCAACGGCAGTCCCATCATCGTACCGAGTCAGGATATTGTCTTAGGGATCTATTATTTGACCCGCACGACGGGTGCCGGTCAAGACGGTAGAAGAATTTTTTCCAATGTCGAAGAAGTGCGATCCGCTTACGACGCCAATGCGGTGGATCTTCATACCAACATTACCTTGCGGATCCATGGCAAGCGCTATGACACCACTGTCGGCAGGGTCTTTCTATGGGAAATTATACCGAAGGTCGACGTAATGGAAATGCGTCGCATTACGGTAGCGACTGAAGAAGAAGCTCAGCAGATTCTTGAACGGCTTGATGCGGGAGACGACTTCGTTGAACTGGTGCATAAATATTCTCAGGCACCCGACAAAGACAGTGACGGGCATATCGGCCAACTGACGTTCAATGAATTCAAAGGCATTTTCGGCTGCGCGGATACCGACGTGGAAGCAGTTTACTCCCTGAATCCCGGAGAGTACAGCAACCATGTTCTATATGCCGATGAGAGCTATCATCTATTTGAGGTGGTGGAAAAAAAGCCGGTGATTCCATTTGACATCGTCAACTATGTCATGGACAAAAAAATGCTGCGTGAGCTGGTAGATTACGTTTACCGTAATCTGGGTGCCAAAGCCACTGTCATATTGTCCGACAGGTTAAAGGACCTGGGGTATAAATATTCAACCCAGGGCGGGCTTTCGATTTCAATTGATGCAATGATCACCCCGGAAAGCAAACAGACCATCATTCAAAAAGCTGAAAAACAAGTTGCCGAGATCGGTCGTCAATATACCGAGGGTCTCATCACCCAGGGAGAAAAATATAACAAAGTTGTCGATATCTGGGCTAAGGCGACGGATGATGTTGCCAACGAGATGATGGATGCCATGAAGAAAGCACCTGTTACCGACGAAGACGACCAACCAGTCCTGGATAAAAAGGGAAAACCGGTAATTTCGGAAAGCTTTAACCCCATATACATGATGGCTGATTCCGGCGCCCGCGGCAGCAAGGATCAAATGCGACAGCTGGCAGGCATGCGGGGATTGATGGCCAAACCTTCCGGTGAGATCATCGAGACACCCATTGTGGCCAATTTTCGTGAAGGACTTTCGGTGCTGCAATATTTTATTTCAACCCACGGTGCGCGCAAAGGTCTGGCCGACACCGCTTTGAAGACTGCCAATTCAGGATACCTTACCCGGCGCCTGGCGGATGTTGCCCAGGATTGCATGGTGCTAGAAGAAGATTGCGGCACCATGACTGGCGTTGAGGTCGAGCCCCTAATGGAAGGCGGTGAGATTATCCAGCGTTTGGGGGAACGGGTTTTAGGACGTGTGGCAATTGAAGATATTATCGACCCTTTTACCGAAGAAATTATCTGCCGAAATGGAGACGAAATCGACGAGCATGTTGTTGAAAAAATTGAGGAAGCCGGGTTGACGAGTCTCAATATTCGATCGGTTCTGACGTGCAGAGCCAAAAATGGTGTGTGTGCCAGATGCTATGGCCGGGATCTTTCGCACGGCCGACAGGTGGAAACCGGTCAGGCGGTCGGAATATTAGCGGCACAGTCCATCGGCGAGCCAGGCACCCAGCTGACCATGAGAACCTTTCACATCGGCGGTACGGCCAGCAGGCGGGTTGAGCAGGCAGATATCCGGGCCAGGGTCGATGGTGCCGTCAAATTCGTCGACCTCAGTGTGGCGAAGAACTCAGAGGGGCGGTACGTCGTTATGAACCGACGTGGCGGCAAATTCACAATCCTAAGTGACGGCGGGCGTGAACTGGAAAGCTTTCCGGTGATCTATGGTGCTCATCTGCAAGTTAAAGACGGCCAAAAGGTGAAAGCTGGTGAGCTTTTGGCTACCTGGGATCCGTTTACGACACCGATTCTTTCTGAAGTGGACGGGAATATTAAATTTGGTGATATTGTCATCGGCAGGACGATGCAGGAGAAAGTGGACCCTGTTACCGGTAAATCCAGCCATACGATCATCGAATCCAAAAACGCTGAAGAACGCCCCCGAATTTCCATTAAGGACGAAGGCGGTAAGACGGCAAAGATTCCGGGATCATCTGCTGTAGCGCGCTACATTCTGCCGATTAATGCAATTATTCTGGTGGAAGAAGGAGATCCCGTCAAGGCCGGTGATGTTGTGGCCAAACTACCCAGAGCGACCACCAAGACCAAAGATATTACCGGCGGTTTGCCAAGAGTGGCAGAATTGTTTGAAGTACGGAAACCAAAGGAAATCGCAGTACTCAGTCAAATAGACGGTTATGTATCCATTGCCAAAAGCACCAAAAAAGGTAAGCAGAAAGTGACGGTGACGCCTGTAGATGTCGGCGAAAAAAAAGAGTATCTGATCGCCCGGGGTAAACATATTAACGTTTATGAAGGTGATTACGTTAGGGCGGGTGAAGCGCTCATCGGCGGTTCGGCTGTTCCCCAGGATATTCTCAGTATCAAGGGGGAGGTTTCCCTGGCTCGATATCTTGTTGATGAAGTCCAGGAGGTTTACCGGCTGCAGGGTGTGCGTATAAACGACAAGCACATCGAAGTGATTGTTCGTCAGATGATGAGGCGGGTGAAGGTGCTGAATGTGGGGGATACGGATTTTATACAGGAAGAGCAGGTCGACAAAATCAAATTCGAGGAAGCCAATCGCGCCGTTATCGAAAAAGGCGGCCAGCCGGCCGTGGCTGAATCCTTGATTCTTGGGATTACCAAGGCATCATTAAGTACCGATAGCTTTATTTCGGCCGCCTCGTTTCAAGAAACCACCAAAGTTCTTACCGATGCGAGTATTGCAGGATCCGTTGATGATCTTAAAGGTCTGAAAGAAAACGTGATTATGGGCCGACTCATTCCAGCCGGCACCGGTCTGCCGATATACAATGATGTAGGGGTTGAACTTGCATAATCCCATTATTGAAACCTTGGGGTGAATAGTTTAAAAATCATAAAAATGTCGGAATAAAAGGCTTGACTTTAACGCGTTTCATGTATACATATCGACATTTTGCTACAATCTAACCGTTTTATCGGATTAATAAGAAAAATGAGGAGAATATGCCCACAATCAACCAGCTAGTCAGAAAGGGTCGGAAGCAGATCAAAAAGAAGACCAATACGCCGGCACTCAAGGGTGCACCCCAAAAAAGAGGGGTGTGCACCCGTGTTTATACATCTACGCCTAAAAAACCAAACTCGGCATTACGAAAAGTCGCTCGAGTGCGGTTGACCACCGGTGTAGAAGTTACCGCCTATATTCCTGGTATCGGCCACAATCTGCAAGAACATTCGGTAGTGCTGGTAAGGGGCGGACGGGTCAAGGATTTGCCCGGAGTAAGGTATCATATCGTCAGGGGAACGCTGGATACTCTGGGGGTCGAGGATCGTAAGCAGGGTCGATCCAAGTACGGAGCAAAGAGACCCAAGTAAAAACCGTTACATTGTGAACAATTATGCCTATTTCGGATAAGCGGAATTGAATATTCAATCTTCAATCGACAATCTTCAATCACTAAAAGATGGCGTAAATATCCCAACACAATTTATTTGCTACAAAATGCACAAAAATAAATTATAAAGGCCTAATTATCCGATAGAGGAGTTGATAAATAAAATGCCAAGAAGAAGAGAAGTGCCTGAGCGACCGGTGGTGGCCGACCCCAAATATGACAGTAAACTGGTTACCAAATTCATAAATGCCGTTATGAGGGACGGCAAAAAGAGCACAGCCGAGTCGCTTCTTTACGATGCATTTGATATTATGGAGGAAAAAACGAAAGGATCTCCGCTCAAACTTTTTGAACAGGCAGTGGATAATGTCCGACCGATAATCGAAGTAAAATCCAGAAGGGTCGGCGGTTCAACCTATCAGGTTCCCACTGAAATACGCCCATCACGCCGCACTGCGCTGGGTATTCGCTGGATAATCGGGTTCGCTCGTAAACGACCGGAAAAGGGCATGGCCAAAAAGCTTGCGGCGGAACTCATGGATGCCGCCAACAACCGGGGAGCCTCTGCCAAGAAAAGGGAAGACACCCACAAAATGGCGGAAGCCAACAAGGCCTTTGCCCATTTCCGCTGGTAAACTGGATCTTGAAAAATGTCAATTGAAGACTCAAATATGTGCAGGAGTGCAGTCGAACGTCATTAATACTTGTGACATGTGAGCGATCTAAAATTGGAAATGGCCAAAATTACACCCATAACAATACTCAATATTCAACCGTCAAATAAAAGGGGAGGACGGAAATATGTCGAAGGCAAAGTTTGAGCGGACCAAGCCGCATGTCAACGTAGGAACGATAGGGCATATTGATCACGGCAAGACGACGTTAACGGCGGCGATTACCAAGCATTTGGGATTGAAGGGCATGGCAGACTATGTGCCATTTGATCAGATAGACAAAGCGCCCGAGGAGAAGGAGCGGGGGATAACGATCGCCACGGCGCATGTGGAGTATCAGACGGCGACGCGCCATTATGCCCATGTGGACTGTCCTGGCCATGCGGACTATATCAAGAACATGATCACGGGCGCAGCCCAGATGGACGGCGCGATATTGGTGGTGGGCGCCGATGACGGACCGATGCCTCAGACGCGCGAGCACATATTGTTGGCGCGCCAGGTTGGAGTTCCAAAGATAGTGGTATTTTTGAATAAATGTGACATGGTGGATGACGAGGAGCTCATCGAGTTGGTGGAGTTGGAGCTTCGGGAGTTATTGGACAAGTATGAATTTCCTGGAGATGACACGCCGATCATCCGCGGCAGTGCATTGAAGGCCTTGGAGAGTGAAGATCCTGAATCCGAAGAGGTCAAGTGTGTATTTGAGTTAATGGAAGCGATTGACACGTATATACCTGAGCCTGAGCGAGATATAGACAAGCCGTTTTTGATGCCGATCGAGGATGTGTTCAGTATATCGGGTCGTGGGACAGTGGTGACGGGTCGGGTTGAGCGGGGCATCATACACGTTGGCGATGCGGTGGAGATTGTGGGTATCCGAGAGACGTTAAAGACGGTGTGTACGGGAGTGGAGATGTTTCGCAAGCTGCTTGATGAGGGACAGGCGGGCGATAACATCGGGGTATTGTTGCGCGGGACGAAGCGCGAGGAAGTAGAGCGCGGTCAGGTGGTAGCGATTCCGGGCACGATCACACCGCATACGAAGTTTAAGGCGGAAGTGTACATATTGAGTAAAGAGGAGGGGGGACGGCACACGCCATTTTTCAGTGGCTATCGCCCGCAGTTTTATTTTCGGACCACGGATGTAACGGGCGTATTGACGTTACCGGAGGGCGTAGAGATGGTGATGCCCGGCGACAATGTGACGATCGAAGCGCAGCTGATAACGCCGATTGCCATGGAAAAAGAGGTTCGATTTGCGGTACGCGAAGGTGGGCGCACGGTGGGTGCCGGCGTCGTCAGTGATATTATCGAATAATTGCTTAAGGAGTTCTTCAGGTGAGAATTATTGTTACCCTTGCGTGTACTGAATGCAAACACAGAAATTATACGACGACAAAAAATAAGCGAACGACACCAGATAAGCTGGAGTTCAATAAATATTGCAGATTTTGTCGCAAACATACACCGCACAAGGAAACCAAGTAGATCGGAATTTGCAGGCCAGTAGCTCGAATGGTAGAGCATCGGACTCCAAATCCGGGTGTTGGGGGTTCGAATCCCTCCTGGCCTGCCACCCTCTTTTGAATGAAGCTCAGAGATTGAGGATTTGGTGATAAAAAGGATTACTTTTATCCAATAGTCTTTGGGATTTTACTTTCTTAGGAGCATAATGGGACGGATACAGCGAAAAAAAGCATCAGCTACGAAAAAGAAAAAATCGACCTCCAGTGTGAAACAAAGCATTGGCGCGGGGGTAAAAAAGGCTGCTCCGAGTAAAACAGCCTCTCAAGGCATAACGAAAAAGCTGGCTCTGCCCGCAAAGAAGCAACCTGCGGCTACGGGTACGGTGGCGTTAAAACAAAAGGATAATATCTTTGGCAAAACTGCCCAATTTTTAAGAGAAGTTAAAGTTGAATTAAAAAAAGTTACCTGGCCCTCACGCAAACAAACCATCGGTTCTACCGTGGTTGTCATTGCCTTGGTGATGATTATATCGGTATTTCTTGGTGCGGTTGATTTGGGTCTATCCAGTTTGATCCGAATCGTACTTCAATAACTCTCTTCATAAGCCACCGTCTCTGACGGTGAGAAGTAAGAAGGCTCTACTGTTGCCGAGTGATCGAGGCTAACTTGTCTAGAGTTGAACAATGCCGGTGGCTTATGAAGGGAGTTAATCAAAAGAATTTTTGGCTTATTTTTTCGATTCGCCCAGATATGCAAACAACAAAACACACTATCAAAACCGTCAAATCAGATGAAAGCGTGCTCAGAATAAACTCATCAAAAGCTTTGATGGCACACGCCATCAGAAGTAACGTAACATGAAGCCAAAATTCTTTTTACAAATCAGCGATCACCTGCAGAGCATGGCGCTACGGCCCCATCGAGGGGCCTACCCCATACCTCCGGCTCTGCTGGTGGTCGCTGATATGAGGAGAGAAAACAGTGGCGCTTAAATGGTACATCGTCCATGTGTATTCGGGCTTTGAAAATAAAGTAAAAGTCGCCCTGGAAGAACGTATCGCATCTTCCTCTCATCAGGAAAAATTCGGCGAAGTACTTGTGCCAACTGAAGAGATTGTCGAACTGGTCAAGGGAAAACGCAAAACATCGTCCCGAAAATTTTATCCAGGTTACATTTTAGTTCAAATGGAGCTCGATGATGGAACCTGGCATGTGGTGAATGATACTGCCAAGGTAACGGGTTTTTTGGGAGGACGTAACAAACCGGCACCGATTTCCGATGAAGAAGCCGATCGAATTCTGAACCGGATGAAGGCTGGTAAACTGAAACCCCAGCCGAAGTATTTTTTTGAATCCGGCGATGAAATTCGTGTCATCGATGGACCTTTCACGAATTTCAACGGGACGGTGGAAGATGTCAATCATGAAAAGGGTAAAATCAAGGTGCTCGTGAGTATCTTTGGCCGATCGACGCCGGTTGAATTGGATTTTGTCCAGGTTCAAAAACTATAGACTAGGAGAGAAAAAGTTAAAATGGCAAAAAAGGTAATGGCGCTAATTAAATTGCAGGTTGAAGCTGGAAAAGCCAATCCTTCCCCCCCGATCGGTCCTGCATTGGGACAACACGGGGTTAATATTATGGATTTTTGCAAGGCGTTTAATTCCCGGACAGCGCAAGAGGAGGGCATGATCATTCCTGTTGTGATTACGGTCTATCAGGATCGATCCTTCACATTTATCACCAAAACACCTCCTGCCGCCGTTTTGCTTAAAAAAGCAGCTAAAATCGCCAAAGGCGCCGGCGATCCCAAAAGAGATCGTGTTGGCCAAGTCAATCGACAACAACTCGAAGAGATTGCCAAGCTGAAAATGGTTGATCTCAATGCGAACGATCTGGATGCTGCCTGCAAGATCATTGCCGGGACAGCCAGAAGTATGGGGATAGAAATTGCATGATAGTGCTATCTCGTTGTGTGTTGCACGTTGCCTGTACGATGTGGGCATACTACGTTGTAAGACGTATCTCGTCGTCTGTCACTGAAAATGCATAATCCGAAATACGATTTAAGGAGATGAATATAACAATGCCGAAGCGGGGTAAAAAGTATATCGAATCGCGAAAAGCAATAAGTGCCGGGGAATTTGATGGTTTTGAGGGAGCTGTTAAGATGACCTTGGATTCATCGTACGCTAAGTTTGATGAAAGCGTTGATATGGCGGTTCGTCTGGGTGTGGATCCCAGGCACGCTGATCAGATGGTGCGGGGCAGTGTGATATTACCCAATGGAACCGGCAAGGAGGTTAAAGTCCTTGTTTTTGCGAAAGGCGAAAAAGAGAAAGAAGCATTAGATGCTGGTGCCGAATTTGTGGGAAATGATGATCTGGTCGAGAAGATCAAAAATGGATGGTTTGGTTTTGACAAAACAGTTGCCACTCCCGACATGATGGGCACCGTCGGGAAAATTGGTAAATTGCTGGGACCCAGAGGGCTCATGCCCAATGCCAAAACCGGCACCGTTACCTTTGATATTGCCAGGGTGGTAAATGAGCTCAAAGCTGGCAAAATAGATTTCAGAGTCGAAAAAGCAGGCATTGTTCATGCACCCATGGGAAGAGTATCATTTGGGGTCGAAAAAATTATCCAGAATATTGTTGCCTTTTTAGAAACTGTTTCACGGCTCAAACCGACTTCCAGCAAGGGAACTTACCTGAGAAGTATTGCAATATCTACGACCATGGGACCCTCAGTTAAAGTAGATGCTGCACTTATCAAGGATTTGATCAAATAGCCTATTGGCGTTGATATATTCCGGCGTTCGATTCCGCCTGCCATAAAAATCACAGGAGATGACTCAATTCACTCGGCACAGCCTCGGTGGCTTGCCATGAGTATAGATTCCGAATCAATATCAATCTGTCAAAGACCGTAGGTTCACCTTTCAATCTGGGCTGACAACGACTGTGTATAATCGGCATTGCCGGCCTACCGAGACAGATATGTGATTGTTCATTAAGATACCGCCCTTAGCAGGGTTGCAATCGCAAATCCGTTTTAATCGATTCCTTCCGGTTTTTGTTCAGATAAAGGGAAGGAGGTGACATTAAAAAGTGAGATTGGAAGAAAAGAAAAAAATTACCGAAGATCTGCATGAACGATTTTCAAAATCCGCAATTGTTGTCGTAACCGATTACAAGGGACTGGATGTTTCAGCAATGAATGATTTGCGCCGCAAGCTAAGAGCAGAAAATATTGAATTTCAAGTAGCCAAAAATACGCTTCTCATGCGGGCGGCAAAAGATACCGAGGTCGCATTGATCCAGGATTATTTCAAAGGACCCAGTGCAGTGGCATTCAGCTACAAAGATCCGGTTGCTCCGGCTAAGATTTTAGCTCAATTTGCTAAAGATAATCAAAAGCTTGAAATCAAGGGCGGTGTGCTCAAAGACAAGGTGTTGGATGTCGATGCGATTAAGACCTTGGCAAAGCTGCCTTCCAGAGAAGTGTTACTCGGACAACTTCTTTCAGCGCTAAATGGGGTTCCGTCATCATTTGTCAGAACCATTGCTGCAATACCCAGAAACCTGCTGAATGTGCTGACGGCAATCAAGGATCAGAAGGAAGCGTCTCCTTGACTTCGGCGATTCCGAGTCAAATCAAAACAATCGATTACCAACGGATATTTTAGAACTTTATTTTGGAGGAAAAAATGGCGAAAGCAGATGTTACGAAAGAGGACGTTATAGAATTTATTGCAAACATGTCGGTTCTCGATTTATCTGAACTGGTTAAGGAAATGGAGGAAAAATTCGGTGTGTCCGCGGCCGCGCCGGTAGCCATGATGGCAGCCGGACCGGGTGACGCGGGCGGTGGCGCCGCGGCTGAGGAAGAACAAACGGAATTTGATGTTATCCTGACAGCATTCGGCGATAAGAAAATCCAAGTCATCAAGGAGGTAAGAGCGATTACTGGACTCGGCCTTAAGGATGCCAAGGCACTTGTTGATGAAGTGCCCAAGCCGGTTAAAGAAGGTGTTGCTAAAGATGAGGCTGAAAAGATCAAATCTCAACTAGAAGAAGCAGGTGCGCAGGTCGAAGTAAAATAATGGTTGGTCGGTTGTCAGTGGTCTGTTGCCTGTTGCAAGATTTGTCGCAATGCTATCGGACCACCGCCGGCTGAAGTTGGCTTTGTGTTGTTGGCTCAGGTTTTGGAGCTCAAGCACATCCAAGGATATCCGATTTTGGATTTGGACCGTCGCTGCAGCAACACCGGATTGGTTCAAGCGAAAAATTTAACCATACAATAGAAAAATTTTGGAGATTCCATGTCTGAAAGGCCTTTGGCAAACAAGCGCATACGGAAAAATTTTGGCAAAATAAAAAATATTGTCGATATTCCAGATCTTATCGGAATGCAGCGGGAATCATTTCAACGGTTTTTGCAAAGGGGTGTTCCACCCGAAAAGAGAAGAGACATTGGGTTGCAGGCTGTTTTTAAATCCGTTTTTCCAATTAAGGATTTTACCGGGAGTGCTTCCCTTGAGTTTGTCTCTTACCGGTTCGGGGATGTAAAACACGGTATTGAAGAATGTATCCACAGAGGGATGACCTACGAGATACCTGTTCGCATCACTGCTAGACTGGTTGTCTATGATATCGATACTGAAACCGGAGTTTCCAACATCCGAGACATCAAAGAGCAAGAAATCTACTTCGGTACGATACCTTTGATGACAGATAAAGGCACTTTCATCATCAATGGTACAGAGCGGGTGGTCGTCAGTCAGCTGCATCGGTCTTCCGGTGTATTTTTTGATCATGACAAGGGCAAAAGCCACTCCAGCGGTAAAATAATTTACAGTTCGCGGATAATCCCGGTGCGCGGTTCCTGGATCGATATGGAAATCGATCCCAAGGACATTGTTTACATCCGCATTGACCGCCGACGCAAATTCCCTGCCACAATTCTTTTCAAGGCCTTCGGATACAGTGTTGAGGATCTTCTGGCTTATTTCTACAAGGCTGAAAAAATTGTTGTAAGGGGTAAAGGTTACTATAAGAAGTTCAATCCAGACTTTCTAAGAGGCCAACGGGCCACTAAAGACGTCAAAGATCCTGAAACCGGTGATGTCCTGGTAAAAACAGGCCGTGTTTTTTCGCGGCGTGCAATTAAGCGTCTACAAACGACCAAAGCAGAATTAATCCCCATCCATGCCAGTGATATCATCGACCGCGCTTTTGCATCCATTATCGTGCATCCCCAAAACGAGAAGATCCTTGCGAAGGCGGTTGACCCCGTAGACGAAGACATTCTGGCTGAGTTGAGGGACGCCGGCGTCAATGAATTCGATTTGCTTTTCATTGACGGCGTTACTGCCGGCGAATCCATCCGCAAAACACTCCTGATGGATAAAGTAGAATCCAAGGAAGAGGCCTTGATCGAAATTTATCGCAGGCTCCGACCCGGTAATCCGGCCACACCGGAAGTGGCGCAGGATTTTGTAGACAATCTGTTTTTCAAGTCGACTTATTATGATCTTTCCGGTGTCGGACGTCTGAAAATTAATCAGCGTCTGGGCATCAGTAGCGAAATAAATTTAAATATTTTGCGCAAAGAGGACATTCTGCTGACCTGCAAGGCACTGATTGAGCTCAGAGATACCCAGGGAGTTGTTGACGATATCGACCACCTTGGGAATCGAAGGGTGCGCGCAGTGGGAGAGTTGCTGGAGAACCAATATCGCATCGGGCTGGTTCGCATGGAACGTGCCATTAAAGAGCGCATGAGCCTTCAGGAAGTGGATGCTCTTATGCCACATGACCTGGTGAATCCGAAACCGGTATCAGCCGTTGTCAAAGAGTTTTTCGGAACCAGTCAGTTATCTCAATTTATGGACCAGACCAATCCCCTTTCGGAAACCACGCACAAAAGACGGTTGAGTGCTTTGGGCCCGGGTGGACTTACCCGGGAACGCGCCGGTTTTGAAGTTCGCGATGTGCATCCATCCCACTATGGACGAATTTGTCCCATTGAAACCCCGGAAGGACCCAATATCGGTTTGATCGTGTCGCTGAGCACTTATGCGCGGGTGAATGATTACGGATTTATTGAAACCCCATATAGTGTGGTTAAAAATGCCAAAGTTTCTCGTAAAGTCAAGTTTCTGGACGCCTTTGAAGAAAAGGAACTGCCAATAGCTCAAGCTAATGCGCCGCTCGACAACAAGGGAGAATACATAAATCCAATGGTGACATCAAGGATCGCCGGTGAATTTATGATGGTTGCTCGCGAAGATATCGAGTTAATGGATATCTCTCCGAATCAACTTGTCAGCGTATCCGCATCTCTTATACCGTTTCTGGAGAATGATGATGCCAACCGGGCCTTGATGGGTTCCAACATGCAGCGCCAGGCGGTTCCATTGTTAATGAATCAGGCGCCGCTAGTGGGTACGGGTATCGAAGAAGTCGTGGCAAGGGATTCCGGTGTGGCCGTTGTTGCCAAACGCGATGCTGTTGTGGTGGATGTTGATGCCAGCCGCATTGTACTCAAGCATGATCCTTCAGATGACCCCAATGAGAAAGACGTTACCATCTACAATCTATCTAAATTTATCCGCTCCAATCAGAATACCTGCTTTAACCATCGACCGATTGTGAAAAAAGGCCAGCGGGTATATGCCCGACAAATTATCGCTGACGGACCCGCCACTGACCAGGGTGAACTGGCGCTGGGTAAAAATGTTACCGTGGCTTTTATGCCGTGGGGTGGCTATAATTTTGAGGATTCGATTCTGGTAAGTGAGAGGCTGGTCAGAGATGGTGTTTACACATCGGTGCATATCGAGGAATTCGAAGTCGTCGCGCGGGATACGAAACTCGGCAAAGAGGAAATTACCAGAGACATTCCCAATGTCGGCGAAGAGGCACTAAAGAATCTGGATGAAAGCGGTATCATTCGGTTGGGAGCTGAAGTGTTTCCAGGAGATGTCCTGGTCGGCAAGATTACACCCAAGGGAGAAACACAGCTTTCCCCTGAGGAAAAACTTTTGCGGGCTATCTTCGGCGAAAAAGCGGGAGATGTCAAAGATACATCACTGCGGGTTCCGCCCGGAGTGCAGGGAACCGTTATCGACGCCAAGGTGTTCTCCAGGAGGGGGATTGAAAAAGACGATCGGGCACGTCTCATTGAAGATGAGGAGATTGCTACCCTGGAGAAAGACAGGGATGATGAGCTGGCAGTGGTTGCGGATGTCGTCAGATCCCAGCTTGAGAATTTATTGGTCGGGGAAAAAGTATACGCTCCCTTGAAAAAGGACAAGACGGTTCTGATCGCAAACGGAGCCAAAATCGATGCTAAAACACTGCTGAAAATCCCAATTGTGCAGCTTGAAGGTATCGTATTAAAGGATCCCGAACTGACCCAGGAAGTGCACGAAATTTTAGAACGGTACCGGGATCAGTGTGAACTCTGTCGACTGGCCTTTGAACAGCAGGTCAGCCGCTACGAAAAAGGAGACGACCTGCCGCCAGGGGTTATAAAATTGGTCAAAATTTATGTGGCCATGAAGCGTAAACTGGCTGTCGGTGACAAAATGGCCGGCCGTCACGGCAATAAGGGGGTTGTCTCAAGAATTCTGCCGATTGAAGACTTGCCCTATTTTGAGGATGGCAGTACGGTTGATATGGTCTTAAATCCTTTGGGAGTACCTTCCCGTATGAATGTGGGACAGATCTTAGAAATTCATCTGGGACGCGCAGCCAAGGTGCTTGGTGACCAACTCAAACAATTGTTGGAAGAACAAAAAGTAAAAGCGTTGCGGGATAAGATGAAGAAGATATTTTCAGAGCCTTCTCTCAAAAAGAAATTACACCAGATGGATGTTCAGGAACTAAATGATTTTACATCCTACTATAAAGAAGGTGTTTTTATGGCGACGCCTGTTTTTGACGGTGCAAAGGAGGAGGAAATCAAGGATTTGCTGGTTGAGGCGGGGCTCAGCAGCTCAGGACAGGCGGTCCTTTTTGACGGTCGCTCCGGCGAGCCTTTCGATGAAAAAATTACGGTGGGTGCGATGTATGTGATGAAACTGCATCATCTCGTCGATGACAAAATTCACGCCCGTTCTATCGGTCCATATTCCCTGGTTACCCAACAACCTCTCGGGGGCAAAGCCCAGTTTGGCGGGCAGCGGCTCGGTGAAATGGAGGTCTGGGCCATGGAGGCCTATGGGGCTGCCTATGCGCTACAGGAATTTTTAACCGTCAAATCTGATGATATGGCAGGCCGAACCCGAATGTATGAAAAAATTGTAAAAGGACAAAATGTCCTGGAACCCGGCATTCCAGAGTCTTTCAGGGTGATGACCAAAGAACTTCAATCGTTGGGACTTGACATCGCTTTGCTGGAGGAGACGGACTAGAAACATATAGGTTTGTGTTATCAAGCACGTTAATCACGATTTTTAGAAAACAGCAGTCATTCATTTTTTTGTAGCAATTTTAGATTTCGGATTGCGGATTTACTGTATCGCTTTGCTCTATCTTTTATCATTAGCTGAAACCTGACACCTTAACACTGACACCAAGATATTAATTCAGATCAACTGTAGTCTTAATTTGTATACGATGATTAATCCTTTTCCATTTAACCGTAAATTAAACACA
>JASFFJ010000087.1:0-15811 GCA_050124355.1 Desulfobacterales bacterium
AACGTAAACACGCCCATGTGCCCATAAAAGGTGAGATCCCTTCGCCGATCAACATTCCGCCGGGATGTCGTTTTGCAGGCCGCTGCCCGGATGTCATGGAAAAATGCCATACGGTTACGCCCGAAGTGATCATGATAAACGACAACCACGGAGCAGCTTGTCTGCTTTATGATTGAAAGCCTTTTTAAGGGAGATGCAAATGTCAACCTATTTTCGTGCACTAACGGTATTCCTGCTTGTGCTGAGCCTTTTAGGGGCCGTGCCGGCCGCCGCCAAGACCCTGCGCCTGGCCATGGACGCCGAACCGGTCTCGATGGACCCCCATGCGCATCTGAGCACGGGCACCTTGCAGTTTTCGCACCTGGTTTTCGATCCCCTGCTGCGCTGGACCCAGGCGATGGATTTCGAGCCGCGTCTGGCCCATAAATGGGAACGCATCGATGACCGCACCTTGCGGTTTCACCTGCGTAAAGGGGTGACCTTTCACAGCGGCAACCCGCTGACAGCCGGGGACGTCGAATGGACCCTGCAGCGCCTCAAGCGCAGCGAAAGTTTCAAGGGCATTTTCGAACCGGTGGCGGGAACCAAAATTATCGACGATCACACCATCGATTTGATCACCAAGAGCTCGTATCCTCTTTTGTTGAATGTGGCGACCTATATTTTCCCCATGGATCGGCTGTTTTACAGCGGCGTGGACGATTTGGGGAAACCCAAGGACGCCATCGAAAAATTTGAGCCCTCCTTTGCCCGGGACAATGCCTCCGGTACCGGCCCCTTCAGGGTAACCGAGCGGGTGCCCGGTACCCGAATGATTTTTGAGCGGATAGCCTCCTATTGGGACACCCAATCCCCGGGTAATGTGAGCCGGATTGAGCTAAGTGCCATCGGCAACGCTTCCGATCGCGTCAACGCCCTTTTGGCAGGCAAAATGGATATGATCATGCCCGTGGCGCCCCAGGACTATGAGCAGGTTCGTCTGGTCGATGATGTCCGTCTGGTCACCACAGCCACCCCCCGGATCATTCTGCTGCAGTTGAACCAGGACCGCCGGCCGGAATTCAGGGAGGTTTTGGTCCGCCAGGCCATCGTGCATGCCATCGACAACCGGGCCATCGTGGATGCCGTCATGAGAGGCGCGGCCACTGCCGCCGGGCAGCAGGCGCCCAAAGGCTACGCCGGACACATGGAAGGGCTCAAACCCCGCTTCAACCTGAAACGGGCCCAAAAAATGATGCAAAAAGCCGGCTATCCCGACGGTTTCGAATGCACCATGATCGCACCCAACAACCGCTATATCAACGACGAGAAGATCGCCGCCACAGTGGTTTCCATGCTGGCCAAGATCAATATTCGCGTAAAACTCACCACTATGGACAAAGCGCGCTATTGGGAGCAATTCGACGCCCGCCAGGGAGACATTCAGATGATCGGCTGGCATCCCGATACCGAGGACTCGGCCAACTACAGCGAATACCTGACCATGTGTCCCAACAAGACCACCGGCTACGGAAAAGACAACAGCGGCAGCTACTGCAACCCAATCGTGGATGATCTGGTGCTCAGAAGCCAATCGGAGCTCGATCCGGCCAAACGCGGCACCATGCTCCAGCGGGTGGAACAGCTTCTGTATGACGATGCGGCGTTTGTGCCGTTGCACTGGCAAAATATATCCTGGGCCGCCTGGAAAAGCGTCGACCTCGAACCGATCGTAAACGCCTTAAATAATCCTTATTTTGGTGATTTGGTCATGCACTGATCACAAAGCTGGCGTTTGGCCGTCCGATCCCCGCTGGTTGCTAATCCTTTGATATCTGGAGGCACTTATGAAAATTTTAGTCGGCTATGATTATTCCACCGTCACCCAAGACGTCCTGGCACTGGCAAAACAGCAAGCCCAAGCATTCAAGGCCGAGGTTCATCTATTGAGATCCCTGGAGCGGAACCCGGAACTGCAGCATGAACTGCGGCGTGATACTATCCAACAGGCAGAACAAAATTTAGACCAAGTTAAGCGAGAGTTTGTCAACATGGGCCTAGCCTGTGACACCCATGTTGTCGTCGGTAGGCTATCGGCCGGAGAAAATATCGTCCAATTCGCCGAGCAAAACAGCATCGATCTTATCGTGATCGGCGTTCGCAGACGTTCTAAAGTTGGCAAGTTGCTTTTCGGTTCCAACGCTCAGCTGATCATTTTAACGGCACCTTGTCCGGTACTTACCGTGAAATAAGGTGAAGAAATTACCCGGGAGCCGATCGCTAAAGCGAATTAAGATCACCAATGCCCTATCGTCTTCAAGCCTCTCGTCAGTCAAAAAAACGCTGAATCGATTGGAAGACTGCGTTAATCATCAGCTTTAATGAATTCATAAATTTGTTTGTCTTGAGTTGAAAGGGATTCTCCTTTTTCATACAGTTTATCTAAAAAATAATGATAGAAGTCGTGACGAAGGCTATCGCGATTCGCAATGACAAACCAGTGGTTTCGAGTCCAGATAAAAGGTGAATGGTGGATATTGTCTGTTTCGAATATGCCCGCTAAGGCTTCTTTCTTATCGGCTATTACGTCGATGGATTCTCCTCCGAGTTTGTCTTTTAGATCTTCGATATTAGGATGAAAAATTTGTAGGTCGTAGCGCAGTTCCATAGATCCCATGGATATAAAGCGCACACCAACGCCCCGTTGTATAGCTGTTTCGATATAATCCTTTAAGCACTCCCAGGTATCCGGAAAGAGACGCAGGTAGAGTTCTTGTCTGGCGGAATCGATAATATCCGCTGCTTTGGAAAGGACTTCCTGGACGCCATTCAGGGTTAGCAGATATTCGAAATTGGACTGCTCTATCATGGCATTCAGCTGATCATCCAGGATTTTGAGGTTTGATTCGAACTGACCGCGAAGTCGCTTTTTCAATTCCTCAAAAGGCAGTGGTACATAGAGCCCTTTCTCAATCTCAAAAACAACCTTTTTATTTGAAAGGCTTCGGAGAACATCATAAATTCTAGACCGAGCAATGCCTGATAGCTTGCTAAGCTGAGAGCCGTTTGAGGGATGTTTTGCGAGTAAGGCCAGGTAGCATGATGATTCATATTTTGAAAAAGCAAAATCCCTTAGTATTGCCGCGACATCCATCTATGGAACCTCCCTATAAGTTGCTATATAAATAGCAACGATAATGCCAACCTTTCGTGTAAGCAATCTGATGATGCACCGAAGCCGACTAGGTTTTGAACCAACCAGTGGAAGCCAAAAAGTCTTAGTTCAGGCCTGGTTGAATAGTTTACTGGTTGAATGGTTGATTAGGTAAATTATAAACATAATTTCAAGATGTTACGGATTTTGAAATATGAAGTGTTCAATTATTATGTAAATATGGGATAAATTAATATTTACAACCACTTAACCAATCAACGATATCCGCAGTTGGAACTTATGCTCCAGAGAACCATACATAAAAAGAAAAATTGTGTCAAAATCAAAAACATATTGACTATTTTTACAATACCAGATAAATTGTTGCTACATAAATAGCAACAATTTATCGATTTAGGGAGAACTGCCATGCATAACACACCTGTAAGGCTCTACGATACCCCAGTTTTAGGTTTTTCAAATCTGACTGATGATGCTGTCTACGCATTGGAGCAAAATTTCGGGGCCCATCATTACGATCGACTCAACGTGGTTGTGAGAACAGCCCAGGGTAGCTGGATCACGGATATAAGCGGCAGAAAATATCTCGATTGCCTTGCAGCATATTCCGCCGCAAACCTTGGCCATCATCACCCCAAAGTCGTCAATGCCCTGATGCGGGCGTTGGTAGGCAATTATGCATCGGTTATTTCAAATGTCATTTACACCGATCCCCTGGCGATGTTTCTCTCCAAAACTGCTGAATTTGTTCCTCAGCTGGGACCTCGTTTCGGCATGAACGGCAATAAAGTCATGCCGAAAAACGGTGGGGTTGAGTCTGTCGAAACCGCCATCAAAATGGCGCGTTATTACGGGTTCAAGCAAAAGAACATCCCCGACGGCAAACAAGAAATTATCGTCTTCAATAACAATTTCCACGGCCGCATGACAACGGTGATCTCCTTTTCAACACAGCAAAAATATCGTGGCGGGTTTGGTCCTCTGACTCCCGGATTCGTATCGGTCGAATTTGGTAATCTGGATGCCGTCAAGGCAGCAATCAACAAGAATACATGTGGTATTTTAGTTGAGCCCCTTCAAGGTGAAGGCGGAATGAGAATTCCCCCCGCCGGATTTTTAAAAGGCCTCCGTGAAATTGCCGATGATCACGACTTGCTGCTTCTGCTCGACGAAATTCAGGTCGGCCTGGGACGGACGGGAAGAAATTTTTGTTTTGAGCATGAAGGCGTTGTTCCGGACGGTCTGATACTTGGTAAAGCTTTGTCAGGCGGACTAATTCCTTTGTCCGCCTTTGTCACCAATGCCCGGTTGATGGATCTCGCTTTTCATGTGGGTTCTGACGGTTCAACCTTTGGCGGTTACCCTCTTGCCTGTGTCGCCGGGGTGTCAGCTTTAGAAGTGCTTGAAGATGAGGGCTTGGCAAAGGCATCAGCGATCCTAGGAAAAGAGCTGAAACAGCATCTCATGAAAATCGCCGTGCGCTCTAAGGACATCAAGGAGGTCAGGGGCAAAGGCTTGTTCATCGGCATTGAAGTGAAACATGGGAACGCTATGATGTTTTGTCGAAAATTACTCAAATTGGGTATTATCGTCAATGACTGTCACGGCCACACCATTCGAATCTCTCCACCGCTCAATATAAGTGAGAGCGAAATAGGGTTCCTGGTTGAATGCCTGCAAAAAGTATTTCTAAAATAAGATCATACCAAATAGTTTGTAAATACTGAATGGTTGAAACACGTTTGATAATCTGTTTACCCTAACGTTGAGTCGTCTTGTCCCGTCCTAGCTCTAAATGTAAAGTCGGAAAATGGACTATGGATAAAGCACCCATCAGATATTTGAAAGTGAACACGCGTTTTCAGACCGTATGATTGCGATAAAGCAATTGCCCATCCCGTCAGCTCAAGTTTATCCCACCTTAAAAAATCGAATTGTAATTATTGCAAATATGACGGACAAATTGTAAGTTAGTTGAATAAATACATTATAGAATCAGATTGTTGACCGGATTTGATTCAGGAAATCCACACTTTCACCAGAGTGTAGATTGGCCAGGGGAAACCCACAATTTCTGGGAATTTTAGATTGGTTCAGCAAATCTTAACATTTTGGTTCTATGGTTATTGTGGGTTAGTTTGAAAAATACACAACTCCTCAAAAAGTTTTAACCAAATCTTTGCCACGCCATCCATAATTTAGACCCTTGCAAAACATCTATTATTTACGTATGCATTAAATATCAAATTCAGCCTGAGGATAGTCCCTACTACGATCCATCGTTTCTCAAATCACCAGATGGAAGGGAGGTGTGTATGGCTTTTAGGCGCTCAATGCATTTAGCCGCGATACTGCTCGTCGTAATTTGTCCGCAAAAATTCCATGCTCAGGGAAATCCGGATTTTTCTAACTATGAATATACTGTGACAGATGATGGCACCTTTGGCCTTTACAAACCCAAGGGATGGACCGTGGGTACCCAGAGATACCCCAACGGTAGGATGGTCTATGTCAGCGATCAAAAAGATCTTTCTTATGTGAGCATAATTTTGCTGGAAAAAATCGATCCCAAAAACAATTCTGTAACATTTGCGTGTGGGACGTTGACAAACCTAAGTAAGCAGATGCCGGACCTTAAAATACTTCAGGCCAATAGCAGTCGTGATCGGATGCATACCTTGGTGAGATATCAGCGGCGCGGTCCCAAAAATATTCCTATTGAAGGGAGATACTGTTTCAATGTCAAGCACCCGACTGCGGTAGTATTCGGATACGAGGCACCCAAAAGGCAATTCAAAGAAATGATTCCCACGCTTTTGACCATTATCGCAAACATCACTGTTCTTGATGATAAAACATATCAAAGACTTGCGTCCCAGAGGAAGGATAAAGAGCCAAAGACGTTGCCGATGAAACGGGTATCGGCATCCGATAGTACGTGCAGAATCATGGTCCCCCAAGGTTGGAACCTTACGGCCGGCAAGGGCGCAGCGCTGTGCGCATCCACTGACGGGGATATTGGTTATATTTTCAGCTTTATCGATTTTGTCGGACAATCCAAGATACCTTATTTTGACAACTCCAGCATCCCTGGCCTTCGCTATAATTATATGTCGCCTGCCTATGCCCTCATTGCAGCCAGTAGACATTTGGGATCAAGCAACCATCGGGTAATTGAGCACCACCCGAATCCATCATGGGCATCGAGAGCCACCACCTTTTTAAAGCGGAAAGCCGATGCGGAGATCGTCCTGATATCCTTCACAAGCAAAAACGGTACACCATGTGTTGGTTATTTTGATGTGGTGAGCCTTCACCCAAACAACACCGGACAATGGGGGATCATTCCCATGGGCTTTTGGGCACCTCAATCCCAGTTCACGCAATACCTTCCCTCACTCATTAAAATAGCAGAAACTTACCGGCTCAACCAAAAATGGGCATCGGAATATGTTCGCCAGGGAATGGTAAACCTGCAGGCCTTAATGAAGAAAACGTCTTCGATGATGTCTCGTTATGCCGAAGAAATGCGCCAGGCCAGCCTCGCCGGTCATCAGAATCGGATGAAAAGCAGCGATTTCACAAGTTATAAGTTTTCCAGCTACATGCGAGGTGAACAGGAGTGGGTAACGGGTTTGGAAGGTGGGAAGATCTATTCCTCGGATCATTGGGGGCTGAGCAGCGGCGGGAAAACGATAGTCGAAGGTCCGCCCTTTAATTACTATAATTATGACGGCTATTACGAGCTCGGGCATATCCCCGTCGACATTTCCCGTGAGGTCTATGAGGCGGTTAAGGGACATCAGTGATCCAGAATCTTATAGCGCTTTACCTACAGCTGCGTATACCAGATTGGCGGCATTTCAATATTACATTATCAGGGCAAAATGACCCTGCAGGCAACAGCTGATACGAGGAAGGAAGGCATATGGACGAAGATACTTTCATCTACCGCATCGATAGCAATGATATCATCGTCAGTGTCAGTCAAAATTGGGAGTCTTTCGCTCGTGATAATGCGTGGGGCAGTGAACTCAGTCCAGAGAATGTGATCGGGCATTTGTTATGGGATTTCATTCAAGACATCGAGACCCGGCACTTGTATGAAGAAGTGTTCCGGAGAGTCAGAGCCGGTATGCTTAGCGGACCGATTCCGTTTCGGTGTGATTCTCCCCAAGAGCGGAGATTTCTGAAGCTACTTCTTTCGCCATTGCCGGATGGCCAGATTGAGATATCAAGCACAATTATAAGAACCGAACGCCGCGATCCTGTCAGATTGCTTGATGAAAACATACCAAGGTCGAACGACATCATCAGGATCTGCAGTATGTGCAAGAAAATCTTTACTACGCATAACAAATGGGTTGAGATCGAAGAGGGTTTGGCTCAATTGAGGCCTTTTGAGGCCGGCGAGATGCCCAAATTAACCCACGGCTTGTGTCCTGACTGCTACGAATTTATTATTGCTGATTTGCATGATTCAGAACCACGTCAAAAAGACATAGACGGCGAATAATGAGGTAGATTTAAGATAAGCTGAACATATACATAATAGAATTAAAACATTGGCAGGATTCGATACAGGCACGATAATCCACACTTTCACCAGAATGTGGATTGGCCAGGGGAAACCCACATTTCCCTGGCGTTTTAGATTTGTATAGCGAATCCAAAACATCACCGAGCAATTTTTTGGTGGATTCGAAAGAAAAATCTACATACTGCGAATAGAATCGATTAGTTCGGGATTTATAAAATTCTTGAGGTGAAAAATAATGAGATCGAAATGATTTTCGGATTTATAAGCGCATTAATCCGCGATCACATTTGAAAAGAGAGCCGAGTCATCCACACTCATTTATATCGTTGGTTCCATGGCCAAGTTACAAATCGGGTTTGAATCGCTGGATTGCTGAAACAAGTTTATATCGCACAAGCTGACAAAAAGTTCTAATGCCGGAATCGCCCCAGAGCCTGTCGGAGAGGTCCTTATGCACTATGAATATTGTGTCGTCGAAATCCCAGAATACAACAGTTTTCCCCCTGGGTTTGAACTCGAGTAGGTCATCTATATTGAGCAGGTTGGCTACATGCAGCATGAGGTAGTCTGCCTGGGTCTCACTGATATCCTCGTACAGCCTTTTCGTCAGGGCGTCAAAATCCAGATATGTTGACGATGTCAGCCAGAAACCTTGACCGGTTGGTATGTCAGGATAATTTCGCTTTACATACTTGATTACATCGCTGGAAATAGAGCTTATCAATACGTCGTTATTGCGTTTGCGGGTCTTGATATCAGCTATGATCTCATCGACCAATCGTTCGTCTTCTTGATTGTCTCCCTGGGACTTTATTTCAATGTTAAGTTTCTTTGTTAGAATGCCAATGACTTCATCATAGGAAGCAATTTCTCCGCGGGATATTTCAGTTAATTCTGCAAATGTTGTATTCCCAATTTTTCTAAGGTTACCATACAATCTGAGCATCCTTTTATCATGGTAGACGACTATCCTTTCGTCTTTTGAGTATTGAACGTCAAACTCTATAAAAGCATATTTGCTGTTTTTGTCTGCGGCTTTAAGAGCCGCGATTGTATTCTCTCGATGTTCTTCAGATGCGCCGCGATGAGCTCCTGCCGTGCATCTGTATCCGTAACGGACTCGATTTTTTATTCCTTTCTGTTCAAGAATTTCGTCGAGGCTTGTTACGTAGGCCGGCATGGTACAACCGCTTACCATTGCTGTAAGCAAAATTAATACGGAGACCAGGGAAAAAGGGTGTTTTCTGGGAGACCAATTCTGGCCGAATCCTTGCCGTGTGTCCATTGATGGCAAACTTAATCGTGGGAAATCTATTGCATTGGAATTATTGTTTCTAATGATTTATACCCTGCCGGTAACTTAAATAGTTCCTTGCTCAACGACCCTTTCTCAATTTTCTGCAAAGTGGTTGTCAAAGTAGTACCCATCATTTTGTTGACTGTTTTTAACGGAAAGCCATATTTGCCGCTGAAGCCCACAATGTTCATTTGTTCCCACTCAGGGTTCTTCTGCAGTATCTTTTCACTAATTGCCCTATACTCTTTGTATCCCTCAACTTCCTTAGACAGCCAATGTTCGATCTCGCCATCCATTGTGGTGACAAGATATTTCCGGCAGTTATAACCAGAGATTTTCCTTGTTTCATCTGTGGGCGTAATCTGGCTTTCTTCTATAATCTCCGCTGCCATGCCTTCCATTTCCGCTTTCATATCAGCCTTTATATAGATTTTATCCAAGGGATTAAGTTGATACATGATCATGGTATCATACTCAAAGATAACAATGTGGTCTTTTGCTTCGGTCCGAAAACCATAAGAGGTAAGATAACATTTTTCGGTTTCGGTCGTGGATTCAAACTCTTTCATCATTTGTTCTCGTACCTGTTTCGGCAAATTCTTGGGCAAAAAATCAGGTTCACTAACGCTTTCCACTGAATTTATCCAGTAAAGGTCACCATAGGCCGTTGGTGAAATAACACTGAAAACCACGACTGTCAGGATTAAAACCCAAATCCATTTTTTATTTATCATTTTTTCTCCTCCTTTCATTTTTGATAAACATGCGTGGCGTAGATTTCTTATGAATATAGATTAAGTCACCGGAAAAGAGGCACAAAATTAACTGGACAAGATCGGGCTGCTATAAAATCGAAGTCGGAGTCGATAGGAATACAGAGGCTATTTCTTTAATTGGTATGTATCACATTTCAAATAAAAATCAATAAAATCTGAAAACAATGCTGTTATGATAGCCATACAATGACTGTCGAAATCTCTTTCCAAAAAAAACATTAGTCGCTTTCCAACGACCTTCATCAGATGGATAATTGACAAAATGTTCAAGTGTATTGATTGATCTCGATGGAAGTCTTCCCGGTTAAACCTCATATGATATTAAATCGAAATGGAAAAGCTTTTGAAGATTACACTGGCCGATTTACAACATGCGGTGACGTATATTTAAAACTATTAATACGGTGACGATAAGGGTTCATTAGAAGTTTTTTTAATCAATAAGTTTTTCTGATCAGGGTTTCAGATTTTTTTCTGAAGCCAATTAAGTCAGTTTCGCTAATTCATCGGATTTTACAAAATCAGCGGTTAAATGAAATTGATTAAATAACTGTAATAATTGAATAATTTTGCTTGACACTCAATAAAAGTATAAGTAAAAATTATGGAAACGATTAAAACTAACACACCAATGATTGGGAACCCTTCAACTATAAGCGAATATAGCCATGCATAGAGGGATCCAAAAAGTACCGAAATAAAGCCTTCTGGGTTAATGAACCTAGCCGAGGCTTTTTTTGTTTTGAGAAAACATTATTCTTTTTTTAACAATTAAGAAAGGAGGTTAAGATGAAATCTAAAGCGTTGATCACAAGTCTAATGATAACTGTTTGTGCTTTTTGGGGACCGCTGAATTCAACCGTCTTATCAGGTGATCACGAGGAACGGATCAAATATTATGAAAGTTGTATTGTAAAGGAAATTGTAAAATGTGAATCCAAATTGGTTCTGTTGAGTTCATCGAAGTCTAAAAATCTCCTAAACTATGCCGAGATGGAAGCTCAAAAGGCCAGATTTTTAGAAGATGAGAAGGAGATACTGGTTAAAGAAATGTCAGAATTGCAACTTGAGCCAAAGCATTACAAAGTCGAGCTATTTTTGAACAGCCGATTCCTTGAAAGCAATTGATATAAGTAGTAAATGAATTGTTTTAATTTTGATTATTGCATGTGGCCCATCGCTATACAAGGAACAAAAAAGAGAGATTGACGAATTTAAATGATATGTAAAAGAAAATCGAACTCTGATAAACAGGCCAAGTGACCGTTTTGGTATTCCAATCAATTACACAATTGTTAATAATTATTCCTTTTTGCTTAAGTGGGTAATTCGCCAAAATGCAGACGTCAACGTTAAAGGTAGACGAGGTGCAACCCCCCTGCATAAGTCCATTATCTGTGATCACACGAAGAATCTAAACATCATATCCATATTAATTAAGAGTGGTGCTAATGTAAATTCGGTAGATAACTATCGCAATACGCCGCTACATACTGCCGTTAACTTCGGCAAAGTTAAGGTAGCTAATCTATTGATATCTCATGGTGCTGACGTCAACGCACATGCAAATGGAGGTGAGACGCCCTTGCATTATGCAGCTAGACAACCATTTAATCTAAGCCAGAATCGAATTGGTGCTGCTGAGCTTCTTCTGCGATCCGGAGCGAATATAAATGAAAAGGATTATTTCGGTAGGACGCCGCTTCTCCAATCATCAATGGTAGGTAATATTGAGATGACAGAATTCCTCCTGAAAGAGGGCGCTAAACCCAATTTAGTAACTGCTAGTGGGGAATCTGCACTTCATATTGCTGCCGCAAATGGTCAATCAGATATAGCCAGACTGCTAATTGAATATGGCGCCAAAGTTAATCATCTTAACAACGAAGGCATGACTCCCTTGTATCGAGCTTTACATTCTCCGGCTATCCATTATAATTCCCAGGGAAGTGCACCGGTCGACACAACAGAGGTCGAACAAGTTTTAGGAGAATTTGGGGGAATCGAATAATCTTTGACCGAATAGCCAAAAAATAAGATACGGATTTTCTATCATTTGTTATGCAGCACCGGGACTTGTTTTCTTCAATATTTTCATTGATTTTTCATGGCCCAATTTTGCAGCATATTTAAAATCCCTCTTGGCCGCATCTTTTTTATTCAGTTTAAATAATGCCACGCCACGGTTATATAGGGCCACTTTTCTATTACCTCCGGACTTGATTAACCGAGAGAACTGCATAACGGCCTTGTCATACTGGCCAGTCTGAAAATAATTTTGCCCTTTCTTTAGCATATCTGTCACATTATTTTGGATGGGTTTGGCCTTTTCGTCCTGTGATGCCACTTGAGTGTTGGCTGCTGTAATTTTGACAGAATTTGTCAGGCCTGGATTTTCTAACATTGCTTGATCTTTACTGTCAGTTCTTAACACATTATGTGCCGATCCGGTCCTATCCGGAGACAATAACTTAGAGGCCTTAGCCCGTTTTGACCATACAGTAATAATCACAATAACAATTGTAACCAGAATCAAAAACACAATACCAATTACGGGTCTATAACGCAGCCAGGCGACAGCTACAGTTAGAAATGCAAAAGGAGTGGCAATCAGAAGGGACAGGATAACGGTCCCAAAACTGACCATGTTGCCCAGAAACGGAATTATATCGGATACCACGGATAGGGGCTTGAGAATCATCGCGATGCCAATGAGCATGAGAATGAATCCACCTAATCTAAGCATCCAAGTCCACATCACATTGCTCCGTTGGGCATTTTGAAACATATTATCCGCTTCAATTAAACCCAGACTCAGCATTTCAATAGTCCCGCCTGCTTCGGTACGGTATGGTTCAAAGCTTATATCCGACTGTTTTGATACGATGCTGATGTCAGTGGGCACTACAATTTGGTAACTTATTCGAAGGTCACCGATTTGCGGTGATGATGGATTATCGCCAAAATAAATGCCATTGCCATGAAATGTGGCATTGGGAATGCCGTCTATATTTGCTAAATCTGAAACAGACAATAGGGAAGTTTTATTGATCTTGCCAACAAGAGAGCCTGAAAGCTTAAACTCACCTAAGCTGACGTCATCTGCTAAAAATTCTTCAGATTGATACGGCATTGCTGTAGGATTTTGATGTCCGGCTGGTTTTTTAAAATTACTGCTATTAATTAGGCTTGAAGACCAATTTCTACTGTAAGAGTATTTTGTAACGGTTTTTTTGCCACCGCCCACTTTTTTCTCCGTCCTACTTTTTTTGATCTCCTTCCATTGATACATCTCAACTTTACGTTTAAGCTTGATGGCATTGACCGCCACGTCGAAAGTTGTATCAGTGACAATATCATCAGTGACTGCCTTGCCTGAAACATGCACTAATTTGCCCTCGTTTTCAGGTAAAACGCGGGCCTCAGGCAAAGAAATTACGCTTCCGGCTCCCTCATTGAGGGTTTTGTATCGCTTGACAGCCCGGCCCTCATTCCAGAATAAAATTGAAAATGCGGCTATAAAAAGAACGAGCCCAATGACGAGACCTGTAATTGCGCCTCCGATCCGACTCAACCACGACTCATTGGTAATTTCAGTAAATGTGTCTTCAGACATATGTTACTCCGAATAAAACCGACCTGAAAAAAAGCGCTCTCGAGTTGACGGACGGCAGGACGGGTTCATTAAAAAACATAAATTTGGATTAGCGTTTGATAAAAACTGAATTCTCGATGGTTCACCATTTTTTAATATTCGGAAATATTCAGAAATACTTAACCCGAAAATGATAAATTCATTTATCGTGTCTTGCACCAGGTTTTCTTTTTGAAAACCAGAAGCAGAGTTGAGCACTTTTTCAAAGAATTTATCATGATCATTCAATCAGCTACTTGAATGAAGATGTGAGAAGATTTCAATCGGGTAATCCGACCATATCTCCTAACATAACAGGAAAATGGCCGACAAACATGACACAATCTCCATGCTGAGAGGTGATATTGCCTTCATTTTGATGGACTACAGGATATCATCTTCGGGCAATATATGAATCCACGCGCTAGCCAGGAAAACTTCGCAGCTTTTAAAAAAGCTCAGAGATACGAAAAATGTGCTCTGCCGCCAGGGGTTGGAGCCAGGCTGGCTGCAAAAATCATATTAGCCAGTAACGCCCAGATACATTGAGTATTGATAAACGTAATCCTCAATAATTTGAGTTCTTGCCTAAGTATGGAAGCAGGCACGTAATTCACTCGCGCCAAGATAAGCGCAGATCGGTGGGATTGGAGTAAGATCCATGAAATTCGATGATGTTACCCAGTGGGTGATCGCATACCGCGAGAGTCCCACCTGACCAAAGCTTAGCCAGCAGGTCAGTAGCGAAATCCGCGGGCAAGCCCGGCAACGGGAGTCCGAAGCCGGATGGAGCGAGGCCGCAGGCCGTGTGATTGAGCCCCGAAATCGTGCTCATGGTGGTCACAGGATAGCTTCCGGGAGACCGGGGGTAATAGCCGACGTTGTGTGGATAACGGAAGGCAGCAGGTCTGGTTGCGTTATGGCGAGTGATCAGAACACCACCGGGGTCTGAGAGCAGGGCATGCAGTCCAAGGGGTAGCCTGCGAACTTGGGAGAACCGAATGTTTCCTTGTACAACACGGTTGGGGGGATACCGCCCGTGAGGGGAAACTCCTGGCTCTGAGAAAGAGGGCCTTAGCTTCTCAGAGAGTCGAACAAAGAAGGGCGATACAAGGTATCAGGTGAGGATAGCGAAAAGTGAACGAGCCTGAGATGGACATTCGGAAGTCTTAGCGGATCATAGTACCGAAGGTCAGTAAATTCTGACCGGGAAGGTGGGGAACCGAGGTCCAAGGGACCCACTGCAGGGAAGATGAAGCCGGGCATAACGTTTCTCTGGAAGGAACTATGGGAGATACTCAGAGGTCACCAACCATATCCACATCAAACCAGGGAATTGCGGCAAAGGCCGCTGGCGATTCCAGTCAAGGGTTCAAAGATCCGACAAGAGACGGTCCGCCGCTGTTAGTGGGCGAATCATCACTGACTCTGATCAGAATGCTGGCAGACAGTGATCCGAATCTGGTATTCACATCTGTGACCCACAGGATTGATTTGCACCTGTTGAAGAAATCCTTCCGTAAGGTACGCCAGAGTAAGTCGACCGGCGTGGACAAGATCACGGCCAGGCAGTACGCCAAAAATCTTGATGAAAACCTCTATAATCTGTATCAACGACTGCGCAGAGGACAGTACGTTGCTACGCCGGTGAAGCGGATCTGGATCGACAAGGAAGGGGGGAAAAAGAGGCCGATAGGGATACCCGCCCTGGAGGACAAGATTGTCCAAAGGGCGGCGTCTCCGCTATTGGACGTCATTTATGACGTGAACTTTTACGATTTTTCCCATGCGTTTCGAAAGGGCCACAGCCAGCACAAGGCACTGCACGAACTACGTGAAAAGTGCCGGAAGCTGAACATTGGCTGGATAGTAAGCGCGGATATTTCTGGGCTATTTGACAACATTGACCATGGGATTCTTCGCAGCTTTATCAAGCGAAGGGTTAATGACGGAGGAATACTGTGTTTGATCGGCAAATGGTTAAACGCGGGGGTGATGGAAGAAGGCATTCTTTCTTACCCAGGTAAGGGGACACCGCAAGGTGGAGTGATGACGCCTTGAACGCAAAAGGTAACTTTGATTTTTTTCAAGTAATCAAACACAATCGAGGTGTAAAAAAATGTTGACAAATGTCATATACGGTTTTATTAATATGACATATGGCCAAATCTTCCAACACAGAGCGTGCCCGACGAATAAATGCAGCGCATACCCTTATCAGAAAATACGATACCACAACACAGGCTGTAAGCGCCATGAAAAATCTATACGGTATCTCCAAGCGACAGGCATATCGCTATATTCACGAAGCTCAAAAGATTGGAGCCCATATTCCGGTACCGGAGCCCAAAATCGCATTCACCGTCAAGCTGGCACCGAAGCTGATCCACACGTTGCGAAAATATTCAAA
>JASFFJ010000088.1:0-15784 GCA_050124355.1 Desulfobacterales bacterium
ATTTAATAAATTCCAAATAACAAATCGCAAATACCAAATGGTTCGGCAAGCTCACCACCACCCTGAACCAGGTCGAAGGGCAAATCACAATGGCCGAAATTCAAAATCCCAAACAATTGGCTTTTAACTTATTTGAGATTTGGATTTTACCATTCAGGTTTCAAATTGCATCCCTACCTTCAAACCCATTTTATTTGCAAATTCATCCGCATCCATTTTTGGCCCACTCGAATCTTTTATCTTTCCAATCCCCAGTGCGCCGCCATTAAGGGCCACCATAATTTCGCCATTGCCGATATCCAGTATCTCACCGGGCCTTTGGTCCTGCTTCGACGCAAAGAGCCTGACTTTATACAATCTTATTTTGTCGCCATTGAAGAACAGGTAGGCGCCCGGTTGCGGATCACAACCCCGCACCAAGTTGTAAACATCGGACGCAGGCTTCGACCAATCAATGGCTGCCACCGCATCGTCACAGGGCGGCTCATAGGTGGCCAGGGATTCATCTTGAGGTATTTTAGGGGCTTTGCCGCTCTTAATGAGGTCCACCGCTTCCGCAATGGCCTCAATGCCCATAGGAAAGAGGCTGTTAAAGTATAGGGAACCGGTGGTATCTTCGGGTCCAATGTCTATTTCTTTTTGTAAAAGGATGGGACCGGTGTCAATTCCTTTATTCACCCAAAGGATGGTCAATCCGGTGCGGGTGTCCCCCTGGATGACGGCCCAGTTTATGCCACTGGCGCCGCGGTGTCTGGGTAGCAGGGAAGGATGATAGCAGATGGTGCCAAGCGGGGGAATATCCAATAGGGTTTCGGGGAGGATATCGGTGACGAATGCCAGGATAACCAGATCGGGACGCAACTCATGATATGCCGCCTGGACTTCGGCACCCATCATTTTGTTGGGACGGAAAAGTGCAACACCGGAGTCCTCGGCAGTCGCCGCCATGGCCGCCCCCCTTTTATCATTGGGGCAAAACACCCCGACGATGTCTTCGCCTTTCTTGATCAGGGTGTCCAAGGCTTTCTGTCCAAAAGGACCCTGACCGACCATGATAATTCTTATCGTATCCATTTCCGCAATTTCCTTTTTTAATTGCGATTCTCCGATTGGTGTTGATTTAAATTTCGGCCATTAGGATTTTGCTCAATTTAACAGATTTTCCCCTCCTCTCACAGAGATCACAGCGTTTTTTCGATTTTTCTCTGCGTACTCTGTGGGCTCTGTGAGAGATCAGATGGCCCAGGTGCCCAGGTTAAGGTCATGCCCCTCCGGTTTAAGCATTTAATGCCGTCATTGCCGCATCAGTTCCGGCTGCTAAGTCGGTTTTATGGCCCTGGATTGCCAAAGCGCGATTTATGGCCGACAAAAAGAAAAGGACATTTTCAGCTGAGGAAGAGTGCCCCATCAGTCCAACCCGCCATACTTTGCCCTTTAAGGCCCCCAGACCACCACCGATTTCAAGATTGAAGGTTTCCAGTAAATAGCTGCGCAGCTTCATGTCATCAATACCTTCAGGAATTTTAATGGTATTGAGCGTCGGCAACCGGTACTCCGGACTTACTAGCATCTCCAAACCCAGGGCCTCAACCCCTGCAACCAGAGCGCGATGATTTTCCAAATGCCGGTTAAAGCGATTTTGCAAACCTTCTTCCTCAATCAATCGCAATGCTTCCAACAGCGCATAATTAAGTGTACTGGAACTCGTATGATGATAAACGCGTTCCGATTCCCAGTATTTTTCCAAGAGCGTAATATCAAGGTACCAGCTCCTGACGGGGTGCTTACGATTCTTGACCATCTCAACGGCACGATCACTGAAGGAGATCGGCGACAACCCGGGAGGACAACCGATACACTTTTGGGAACAACTATAGGCAGCGGCCAACCCCCATTCATCCATCTTTACTTCAACACCGCCAAGGGAGGTTACCGTATCCAGTATAATCATCACGCCGTACTTATCGGCCAGTTTGACGATATCATCCATCGGTTGAAGCACACCCGTGGAGGTCTCCGCATGGACCAGAGTAATCACCTTGAAGGAATTTGCCTTCATTTCGACCTCAACCTTTTGGGGATCAATGGGTTTACCCCATTCTTCTGAAATCAGCGTAATTTGGGCCTCCTGACGCTCGACCATCTGTCGAAGACGATCACCAAAATATCCATGCACACATACCAGGATCTTATCTTGCGGCTCAATTAAATTCGCCACGCAGGCTTCCATCCCGGATGTACCCGTTCCAGGCGCCGCGTTGGTTGCCCGGTTACGGGTTTGAAAGACCTTCCGAAGCTGGTCTCCAACCTGGTCTAAAATTTTTAAATAGGCCGGATCCAGATACCCAATGATCGGGGTGGTTAATGCCCGATAGACTCTCGGATGAATATCCAATGGTCCGGGGCCCATTAATTTTCTCAAGGGCGCTTCAATTTGATTCGATACCATAATTCTGCTCCTTTCTGTGTTAAATTCAATCTCTCTCAATTTTATTGAGTATCCGCTGCAACTCACAATATGATTTTTTGAACATTTTAAATAGACTGATGAGTATAGGAAGTTGAGGTTTGTGTGTCAAGAAGGAGTGTCCGGATATTATAGAAGATGAAGATCGGCTGGGGGATATTGATCTTCCTGGCGGTTGCCTCTCACTGGTACATATCAATGCAATTGAAAGATTATCTGGCCTCCAGCCAAAGTGTTTATGCAATCACCACCCGCAAGAGGCTTGCCAGACTGCCGTTCAGGCCTTATGTTGTTGCGCGCCAGGGAGATAAGTTTATAATTTCAAACAAAAGATCGCCTTAGTCAAAAAATATATAATGAACATCGAATTCCAGGAGCGTCAACCCATGGCAATTTTAGACCGCATCACCGTTAATCTCAATCTGGATAAGGTGCGAAAAAAACTTCACATGAAGCCGGAAAGCGATGTTAATCAGGTCCGCAGCCTCATCGACACGGTTCAACAACTCATTGAACCCAAAGCGATTTATAACGTCAGCTATATCGATGAAAAGTTGGAGGACAGCGTCGTCGTCGGGGGATTAACATTAAAAAGCGGCGTCCTGCGAAAGAATTTGGACCGGGTGGAAAGATTTTTTCCCTATGTCATGACCCTCGGCCGTAAATTGGGCGAGAAACAAAATACCTGCAGTGATTTAATAGAAAATTATTACCTGGATTGCATCGGCAACCTTGCCCTGACTTTGGTTCAGAAACAGTTAAAAAAACACTTGCAGTCTAAATTTGCCCTGGAAAAATTATCATCCATGGCCCCGGGCTCATTGTCGGACTGGCCCATTGAAGAGCAAGAGCCATTGTTCGGACTGCTCGGAGACGTGGAAGCGTCAATCGGTGTAAGGTTGACCCGCAATCTCTTGATGATGCCGGCCAAATCGATATCCGGCCTCTACTTCCCAACGGAGGTGTCTTTCTATAGCTGCCAACTTTGCCCTAGAAAGAGGTGTGAATCGAGAAAAGCAAAATACAATGAAGCCCTGGCCGGTAAGTATGGCATCCAAAATCAGACATAGACGGGGCGATTCCAGACCATTGAGACAAGGCAGCCCTATAGGATAAACCTTGAACCTCCAAACCCTGAACCTCTGAATGCTACTATACTAAATGTCTCGCCGCTGGTTAATATTTTCGATTTCTTCGTCTCTTTTTTTTATCTCACAATTTTATCGGGTCTCCAATGCGGTGATTGCGCCCATGTTGATCCGGGATCTTTCCCTGGATACCGAGGGGCTTGGTTTGATATCGGCCTCTTTTTTTTATGCCTTTGCCCTTACCCAAATACCCATCAGCCTTTTTTTGGATAAAATAGGTCCAAGAATCTTGATGACGGTGCTCTCCGCCATCGGCATACTGGGTGCCCTTGTATTCTCATGGGCCGATTCGCTGGCGCTGGCTGTCGTGGGCCGTGTTCTACTGGGGGCCGGCATGGCCTGCAATTTAATGGGAACATTTAAGCTTCTGACCCTTTGGTTCAGCCCCAGAAAATTTGCCACCCTCATGGGGGTTGTTGCTGCCATCGGCACGGTCGGAAATATGGTGGCGACAACTCCCCTGGTCGTATTGGTGGATAATGTTGGCTGGCGGTCCGGCTTTCAACTGATTGCGGCCATCAATCTTTTCCTGACCCTTGTATTTTATATTGTCGTTTGCGACCCGCCGGCGGAATCCCCGAACAATATAAATGGCAGTTCCCCAACAAACATGCATGCTGTCCTGGCCAACATACAATTGCTTTTTAAGCACCAAGATTATTGGATCATATCTTTCAGCACCCTTGTCCGCTATGGGGTGCTGGCCGCTTTCCAGGCCCTTTGGGCAGGACCGTTTTTACTA
Source organism: Desulfobacterales bacterium (assembly GCA_050124355.1). Taxonomy (GTDB): domain Bacteria; phylum Desulfobacterota; class Desulfobacteria; order Desulfobacterales; family JAFDCJ01; genus JAFDCJ01. The sequence continues at coordinate 4,358 of JASFFJ010000088.1, forward strand.
GAAGTAATGGGGTATTCCGCGATAACCACCGGCAATCTGATACTGCTATTGAATGTTGGAATGATTTTGGGGGCACCGTGTCTGGGAGCCCTTTCCGACAGACTGTTTAGAACCCGCAAAGGGGTTGTCATTGCGGGCTTGATCGGCATGACGCTGACCATCATTATATTAACGGTAATTCCGGCCGGAACGCAACCCACAGTGCTGGCCCTGCTTTTCTTCTGCTTCGGTTTTTTCAACGCCTCCGGGTTGTTGATGTACCCCCATATCAAAGAGATGATGCCGCTGGCAATGGCCGGCGTGACCATGACCGGGGTCAACTTTTTTAATATGATCGGACCGGCAGTTTTCCTACAGGGCCTGGGAAACCTCATGCAAGCCCTCTATCCCGATGCCTCCCGCGGCCCGGACGCGTTTAACGCCGCTTTTATATTGTGTTCCGTCTGCCTGGCGACCGTCACCACGCTGTATTTTTTTACCGCCGAGAAGCGCTTAGATCGTTAAACTGGGTCAATTGATTCAATAGTTGAATAGATAAAACAAATGATCGAATTGTCCTGAATTCCCAGGATAACCTCACTGTCCTAACTAAGCTTTCACATAGAGCCAAATTGTTCAACATTGACATCTTTAATTGCCGTCGCATTCTTTCGCATTTGTCACAGGAAGGTATCTGTTGTAAATGTAATTATCAGGAATCATTATCAAAGCATTGACAACCTTGATTAAATTTTGTGGTATGCTACATTTGTACTAAGATGACAAATTAACCTTGAATTCAAATCCTGAACATTAAGGGGTAAAAAATGGTTCAACCAGATTAAAAATCCCGCCTCTCAAATACAAGAGCGGGATTTTTTTGACCTATTATAAAAAGAAATAAACAAAATTCATACCCTTGCTCTATTTGTCCTAATATCCTGAAAGGAAAAACCAGTGCCGCGCATTTTCGACAATATTGAAACAAACCTTCTACCAGTCCTTCAGGAAACCCTTAGATTATCCGACCACGCTGATTTTTGTGTAGGATTTTTTAATCTCCGAGGTTGGAAGCAATTAGATTCTCATATTGAGAAGTGGTCCGGTGGGGAAGAAGGTTGTTGTCGTCTTCTTGTCGGAATGCATCGGTTGCCTCAAGATGAATTGCGGCAATCAATGAGCTTTTCAAGGAACGACCCTGGCATAGATAATCAAACTGCATTACGTCTTAAAAAAAGACTGGCCGAGGAGTTTCGTGAGCAATTAACGGTAGGCGTCCCTACCAACGAAGATGAAAAAGGGCTTCAGCGCCTATCCAAACAAATCAAAGAGAAGAAAGTTGTCGTCAAGCTCTTCCTTCGACATGCGCTACATGCAAAACTTTATCTGCTGTTTCGGCCTGATCCCATTAATCCCATTATCGGATATCTTGGAAGCAGTAACCTCACATTTTCCGGCCTATCGAATCAGGGGGAGCTTAATATCGATGTTCTAGACAGCGATGCCTGCAATAAGCTGGCTCAGTGGTTTGAAGATCGCTGGAATGATCGCTGGTGTATCGATATATCTGACGAACTATCTGAACTAATAAATGAAAGTTGGGCACGTGAAAAACTTATCCCGCCTTATCATATTTATATAAAAATGGCCTATCACCTATCCCAGGAGGCCCGGACAGGACTTTCTGAATTTAGGATTCCGCGAGAATTTGATAAAAAACTGTTTGAGTTCCAGAAAGCCGCTGTCAAAATCGCTGCGCATCACATCAACAAACGAGAAGGCGTACTCATAGGTGATGTCGTTGGGCTGGGCAAGACGCTCATGGCAACTACTGTTGCCAGAATCCTGGAAGATGACTTGGGTCTGGAAACCCTTATTCTTTGTCCTAAAAATTTAGTCGAAATGTGGGAAGACTACCGTGATCAATATCGGTTGCGGGCACGGATCCTTTCCATTTCGCAGGTAATCACCAAACTGCCTGACTTGAGACGGTTCCGACTTGTCCTCATTGATGAAAGTCACAACCTTCGAAACCGAGAAGGAAAGCGCTACCGGGCCATACAGGAATATATTAATGAGAATGAAAGCCGCGTCGTCCTTCTTACCGCAACACCTTACAATAAAACCTACCTGGATCTATCCAACCAGCTTCGCCTTTTTGTCCCGGAAGATAGGGAGTTGGGAATTCGACCGGAAAGATTGATCCGTAAAATCGGTAAAGATGAGTTTATGAAAAAGCACCAGTGTTCCATGCGTTCTCTTGCCGCATTTGAAAAAAGTGAATACACGGATGACTGGCGAGAACTGATGCGTCTTTTTCTAGTGCGCCGTACCCGAAGCTTTATTCAGGAGAATTATGCAGAGACAGATCCGGAAAATGGTCGTAAATTTCTCACATTTTCCGACGGCTCGCGATCCTATTTCCCAGTACGTTCTCCGAAAACTGTCAAATTTCCCATTGACGACAGCAACCCGAACGATCAATACGCTAAGCTCTATGGCCCTGATGTGGTCAATGCAATTAACAGCCTTAAACTCCCGCGTTATGGGCTGGGCAATTACGTCAAAGCCTCTCCTAAAAGGCCTCCAACACCGTCTGAAGCAAGAATTTTGCAGGATTTGTCCCGTGCCGGCAAACGACTCATGGGGTTTTGCCGCACCAACCTATTCAAGAGGCTTGAGAGCAGCGGTCAGGCGTTTATCCTGTCAATTAAACGGCATATTCTTCGCAACTATATTTTCTTAAACGCTATTGAGAAAAATTTACCGCTGCCTATCGGTACCCAGGACTCAGGGCTCCTTGACAGTCGTCTTTGGGACGAAGATGTCGATAGTACCAGTGTCATCACCGGACTGTTTAATGATGAGAATGATAGTGAGGATATGGATGCCCGGGAAAATCACGATGCTTTAGAAACTAAAGATGATTACAAAGCACACGCGGAGGAAGTCTACAAGATCTATGCTTCAGAATATAAAAGTCGCTTCAAATGGCTAAGACCAAGCTTGTTCAGCAGGGGGTTAGCGAAAGATCTGGAAGATGGTGCAAAATCATTTTTATCTATTCTAAAGGACTGTGGCGCTTGGGATTCAAAACGGGATACCAAACTTGAAGCGCTTTTTGAACTCATTGAAAACAATCACCCCAATAAGAAGATTCTCATATTTTCACAATTCGCAGATACCGTTCGCTATCTTGAAGCCCAGCTTAGCCATAAAAAAGTTTCAAGGCTTTCAGGGGTCACCGGAGACGCTAAAAACCCCACAGCCCTGGCGTGGAAATTCAGTCCGGTGAGCAATGAAAAAAGAGAATTGATCAGTCCCGAAGATGAATTGCGGGTTCTGATCGCCACGGATGTGCTCAGCGAAGGCCAAAACCTACAGGACTGTTCTATTGTCGTGAACTATGATCTACCATGGGCGATCATTCGGCTTATTCAACGAGCCGGTCGTGTCGATAGAATCGGACAAAAGGCCGAAAATATCCTCTGCTATTCCTTTTTACCTGCCGAAGGAGTCGAACGCATCATTCGGCTCCGAGCTCGTGTCCGTCAAAGGCTTCAGGAAAATGCTGAAGTAGTCGGAACAGATGAGGCATTTTTCGAAGATGATCGCAACGATCAGGCGGTTGTGGATCTATACAATGAAATGGCCGGAATCCTGGATGGGGAAGACGACACGGAAGTCGATCTGGCATCTTATGCCTACCAGATATGGAAAAATGCCACTGATTCTGATTCAAAGCTGAAAAAGATCATTCCTGCCATGCCTCCCGTGGTATACTCGACTCGGGCACTTATGCCTCAAAGTGTAAAGCCGGAAGGTGCTCTCGTTTACATGCGAACCGCAGAGGGGAACGATGCCCTGGCCTGGATCAATCCCAATGGCGAAAGTGTCACAGAATCACAATTTGAAATCCTCAGGGCCGCCAGATGCAGTCCGGATACAGACGCCATCCCCCGTCACGGGAATCATCATGAGCTGGTCACAAAAGGCGTTGAGCTTTTAATTGAAGAAGAAAGACAAGTTGGTGGGCAGCTCGGCAGACCATCCGGCGCAAGGTTCCGCACGTATGAGCGCCTGAAAGATTATGCCAGGGAGGTCGAGGGTACGCTCTTTGAATCAAGAGATTTGCTTCGTGCCATTAACGATATATACCGCTACCCGCTGCGCCAGGCTGCCATTGATACATTAAACCGACAGCTTCGAAGCGGTATATCCAATATAGCCTTGGCAGATTTGGTCATCGCACTCCGTGACGAGGACCGTTTATGCATCATCCACGACGACACCGAAGAAGCCTACGAACCTAAAATCATCTGTTCTATGGGCTTAAAAACGTCAAACGGGGAGAAAGGCGCATGACAGTAAGCGTTTCGCGAATTCAACACTATTTGAAAAGCTTTAAACTGGGGAAACTATTCATCGAGGAGCTTGGATGGGATCGCCATTCCGGAAAACTGCTAATTGAGGTAGACAGCACATCTTATACCCTTGCCGCCATTGCCGAAAAACGCGGAGTCCAGATATTTACGTGCTCGCCTGATGCCGGCGGCATTATCCCGGGCTATGCAACGAGACGCAAAATCGAAAAACAGGTGACAAAATCAGCTTATGAGCATCTAATTATTTTCATCGATAACGACAACTCCATGCAAATATGGCAGTGGGTTTCGCGTCAACCGGGCCTTCGTGCCGCCTACCGCGAGCACCATTATCATCCCAGGTATCATTCCGGCGAATATCTCGTTCAAAAGCTTACAGCGATCACCTTTTCCTTGAGTGAGGAAGAAGGGCTTACCCTAACCGGTGTTGCATTCAAGCTGCGTGATGCCTTTGACCGGGACAAGATCACCAAGAAATTCTACGACTATTTTAAAAGACAACACGCTAAATTTCTCGATTTTATCCAGGGAATCACGCAGCAGGGGAACCGCGAATGGTATGCTTCTTTGATGCTCAATCGTCTCATGTTCGTCTACTTTATTCAGCGAAAGGGCTTTCTGGACGGGGATTCAGATTATCTTAAAAATCGCCTAAAAATGGTACAGGATCGCAAAGGAAAAGGCAAATTTCTCTCATTCTATCGTTATTTTCTACTTCGGCTTTTTCATGAAGGATTTTCACAACAACCTAAACAAAGAAATAAGGATCTGGAAGATTTACTGGGGAAGGTGCCGTATCTTAACGGTGGTCTATTCGAATTGCACGAACTGGAACGGGAATACCCCAAAATAGATATACCGGATGAGGCCTTTGAAAAGCTGTTCGCATTTTTCGACCAGTACGAATGGCATTTGGACAACCGGCCGCTAAGTAATGATAATGAGATCAATCCAGATGTTCTAGGCTATATTTTTGAAAAATATATCAACCAAAAACAGATGGGGGCGTATTACACCAAGGAAGATATTACCGAGTACATATCGAAGAACACAGTTATACCCTATCTATTCAACACGGCCCGGAAAAAATGTGCTGTCGCATTTCAAGAGGATTCATCACTTTGGAGGCTACTTAAAAACGCCCCCCTTTGTTATATCTACCCGGCAATAGCGAAAGGCGTCATCAATACAAACGGGGAGATCATACCGCTACCGGGAGAGATTGCAAAAGGCATCAATAATGTGACAAAACGCAAAAACTGGAACGAACCGGCCGATGCCGAATATGCCCTTCCCACGGAAACCTGGCGGGAGCATGTGACCCGCCGGCAGCGTTGCCTCGACATCATCGATAAGCTCACAAGGGGTAAAATTTGTCAGATCAATGACCTGATTACGTACAATCTTGATATCCGGCAGTTCGCGGAGGATGCGATAACAGAGTGCGAGGGCCCGGAACTCTTGCGAGCATTTTACCAGGCCATTTCCTCGGTTACCGTGCTCGACCCCACCTGCGGTTCTGGTGCGTTTCTCTTTGCCGCCCTCAATATTTTGGAGCCCCTATACGATGCCTGCCTAGATCGGATGCAGGGCTTTGTCGACGATATGGAGCGATCCGGCAAGCGATTCCATCCGGAGAAATTTTCTGATTTTCGCCATGTACTGAAAGAGATCGATAGGCACCCCAACCGCCGCTTTTTCGTTTTAAAATCAATTGTTGTAAATAACCTTTTCGGCGTCGATATCATGGAAGAGGCTGTGGAGATCTGCAAGCTTCGACTTTTTCTCAAGCTGGTTGCACAGGTTGATAGAGTCAAGCAACTGGAACCTTTGCCGGATATCGATTTTAATATGCGCGCCGGGAATACCCGCGTTGGTTTCGTTTCAGTGGACGAAATTCGAAAAGCCGCAGAATATGACGCAAACGGCCAGCAGCAAATCCTTTTGAATCGCACCAAAGATGAAATCAAGCAAATCGAAGAAAATGCAAGAATTGTGGATCTTGCCTTTAAAAGATTCCACGAAATGCAGACAGAGCAGGAAATGGATGCCCATGATTTTAAGGCTGCCAAGGAGGAACTGCGAGATAGACTAAAGGAACTTACTGGGAAACTGGACGAATACCTTGCCAAGGAATACAGTATCGATCTCAAGAAAAAGAAGGCGTTTAAAGGTTGGTGTAACAGCCACCAACCGTTTCACTGGTTCGTTGAGTTTTATGGTATCATGAGCCGGGGCGGATTTGATGTGATTATTGGGAATCCACCATGGAAGGAATATTCATCAGTTAAAAGAGTGTATCAAATCAAAAATTATTCGACGGAACAGTGTGGCAACCTCTATGCAATATGTACGGAACGAGGATTGAGGCTTAGAACGACTTCAGGATATATAAGTTTCATTGTTCAACTTCCACTGACTTGTTCCACACGAATGAAGGTTGCCCGAGCGTTACTGAAGAAGCATAGCCGCAATTTGTACACTATACCTTTTGACGATCGTCCGGGAAAACTGTTTGATGGTCTCCAACATTGCAGAAGCGCCATTTTTCTTTCAGAAGGTTCTAAAGACTCCAATTCATTGGTGTGGACAACACGATATCAGAGATGGCCAAGTGTAATGCGTCCTTGGCTCTTTTTCCAATTTGAGTACGCCAAATCGGAAAACGCAATTCTTTCTTCAACGTTATTCCCAAAGTTCGCCTCAAGAACAGAAGTATCCACATTTGAGAAAGTAAAAAATCATTCAGATTTTTCCATCGAAACTCTTCGTGCTAACCATGCTACAAAAACCTATGTTTTCTACCAAGAAGCAACACAATATTGGATGAAAGCGACCATCGGTTTGCCCTACTACGAAAAAAACGGGGTGGTCGCGGCACCAGCCCATGGGCGTTACGTATTCCTAAATTCTCATGAGCTTGCAGAAACTATTTGTGCTATTCTGAACAGCAGTCTCTTCTATGTGTACTTTATTGCATACAGCGACTGTTTTCATTTGAATGACAAATTGGTAAAAAATTTTCTACTACCTTCTAAAGCCACAGCAGATGACCGACTACAGAAACTCGGTCGTGATTTGCAAGATGATTTGGTGGGAAATTCTTTGCATAAAACCATTACAACCAGAGATGGTTCTGAGATCAGTTATGCAGAGTTCAAAGTGTGGAAATCCAAGCCGATTATTGATGAAATTGATAGAATTCTTGCAGAACACTATCAGTTCACCCAGGAAGAATATGATTTCCTTATCAACTATGACGCCAAATATAGACTGTCTTCAAGCTAAATGGGAAGGATTAGGGAATTACAATTAATTTCATTATCTCAATTAACAGATGTTCATTAAATACGTTAAATGAAAAGAGACGATCTCCAAAATCTAATCGCCGAAATCCAGGCCGCCCAAAGTGAGTCAGACACGGTCGAAGTCAAAACAGCCCGGGGCGGTACGCCAAAAAGGCTGTATGAAGCGCTTTCTGCCCTTGCCAACCACACCGGTGGCGGCATTATTTTATTCGGTCTGGATGAGACCAAAGATTTTTCAATAGTAGGTGTTGGAGATGCACACCAGCTTCAAGAAGACGTAACAAGCTCGGCTTCCGTCAACATGGAACCCGCAATTCGACCCCAGTTTACTGTGGATGAGATAGATGGTTCAACAGTTGTTGCAGCAGAAATTGATGAGGTTCCTGCTTCGCAAAAACCGTGTTTTCACAAAACTTCCGGACTGCCCAAAGGCGCTTATCTACGCGTGGGCAATACCAACCGCCAGATGACCGAATATGAGGTGTTCGGATATTTGAGTGGTAGGGGGCAGCCCACTCATGACGAAGATATTGTCCCGGATGCTTCACTGGACGATCTGGATAATTCTCTGATCGAGACCTATCTGGAGCGCCTTCGCCAAATCCGGCCACGTGCCGGATTTTTAAAAGAAGACGATGAAGAGATATTGCTTCGACTGAGAATTATGGCTCAAGACAGCGGCGTAATCCGCCCAACTCTGGCAGGATTGCTGACGTTTGGGAAATATCCCCAAGAATTTTTCCCGCAACTGATGATCACTTTTGTGCAATATTTCGGCACCACGGAGGACGAAAGGACGCCCCAGGGTGCCAGGTTTGTCGACAACCGTCGCTTCGAAGGCCCTATAACTGAAATGGTGGATGAGGCGGAAACGTACATCCTGAGCGCAATGCGGAAATCCTCGCTGATCGAGGGCATGTTCCGCCGGGACATCATGGAATACCCAAGGGAGTCATTAAGGGAATCTATTGCCAATGCGGTGGCCCATCGCGATTACAGCCCCTATGTCCGCGGCAGTTATATCCAGATCCGTATGTTTGCCGATCGCCTCGAAGTCCAGAGCCCGGGCGGACTATTTGGAAACGTCACCGTTGACAATTTGGAAGATGAGCATTCTACCCGAAATGCCAGATTGATGCGCATGATGGAAGATTTGCAGGTGGTTGAAAATCGGGGCAGTGGCATCAGCGCCATGCTCCATGCCATGCGAGAGGCTAACCTGGAACCTCCCAGGTTTGATGACCGGCGGGCATCGTTTAAGGTAACATTTCACAATCATACCCTGATGACAGAAGAGGCCGTATCCTGGCTAAATCAATTTTCTCACCTTCCCCTCAACGACCATCAACGGTTAGCCCTGGTATACCTTCGACAGCATTCATATATCGACAATCAGGACTATCGTCGCCTGAATCGTGTCGACATGATGACCGCCGGACTGGACCTTCGGGGAATGGTTCAGACCGGCCTTGTCGAACAAACAGGCTTTGGCCGATGGACAAAGTATCACCTATTTATCTCCGATGTTCGTGTAAAATTAACCACGATCGAACCGGACGAGGAAAAGATCATCTCGTATATAAAAAGACACGGCTCTATCACTAATGCCGATTGCCGAGATCTATTACAGATTAATTTGCATAACACGACGTATTTCCTAAAAAAAATGACAAAAAAGGGATTGATTAAACGACATGGAAAGCATCGATGGACTCGTTATCGGCTACCTTGAAATTCTATTCGGAATTCTATTCACAATTATTACGAATAGGATTCCGAATAGTGCCGTCTATCCTAACGGAATGATAATATAACAGGAAATTCGGAATATTACCGGTACTTTGTTTCTTGAAATTTTATCCAGAAATTGTGGATAAACGCAAATACGTTTGATAACGGCCGATCTATTAGCTGCTTATTGGCAATATTTTCTAATAGAATTCTTGATAGAATGCTAATAGATTACCCAAAATAATTCGGGATAGATTTTGAAACCATGTCATATGCCGGCAAGATAGTTAAAAAGGGTAGCTCTGGTTACCCCCAATTGATTCAAAATAGTGTTATCTCAAGGCGCTACCCCCAGATTTGGATTATCGGCAATCTTGATATTCTGGATAAAAAACTTCTTGGTCTTTTCTGTTCGGTAAAATGCCCCGGCAATGTCATTTTAAAAACTTATGATCTGGCCCGAAAATTACGGGACGCCGGCATTGCAGTTGTCAGCGGATTCCATTCGCCAATTGAGAAAGACTGCCTCGACCTCCTTCTGAAAGGAACTCAACCTATAACGATTTGTCCAGCCCGCAGCATTGAAAACATGCGCATACCCAAAGCCTGGCAAAAATCGCTTGCAGAAAATCGGCTACTGATACTTTCCCCTTTTGATCCGAAGCATCGGCGACCGACAGCCACGCTTGCTGAACAGCGAAATAAATTTGTGGCATCCCTCGCAGATAAAATCTTTGTTGCCCATGCCAGTGAATCAAGCCAAACAGAAAGGTTTTGTACTGAGATAATCCAGCTTGGTAAACAGATTCACACCTTTAATATCAAAGAAAACTATCGATTAAGTCAGTCTGGCGTCGTAAAGGTTTCTACCAGTGCACTAATAAATGGAAACCTTGATTTTATTCTTGAGGATAATTATGAATAAAAAACTTTAATCAAGAAGATTAATGAACTAGCGCTGCAGGACAAAAAACGAAGGACAGATCTAAGATATTTGAAGGTCATGGGTTTTCTTGTTGCGAAAGGTTTTTTGTATACTAATAAGAAAATTACACTCAATCCTAACGCTCACATACATCTAAAAGAGGCCATTTGGGCGGGACGTTTTGTCGAACCACGGATTCTTGAAGTGCTGCCGGCGGCTTATGAAAGATTTAAAAAGCATTTCTCAGGTGATGCGGAAACAATTGAAAAACTCGAACAGATAATCGACGGTATCAAACAAAAGAGTAACCACAAAATTGAATTCTATGGCATATCAATCGAAAAAATAATGCCCTGGTTTTTCATCAAATTACGAGATAAAAGATCAAAACCGTTCGATAAGAGAAAAGTATCAAAAACTTTTCGATTCAAGCCCGAAACGGTGGCTATATTAAAAAGTTTGAAAGAACAAAGTGGTCAATCTGAAACCGAAATAATAGAAAAACTCATTGCGACAGCAAATTCAGTGTGACAGCAGAAGGATTATTACGGGACAGTTAAACTTGGTCTCTGACCCATTGATAAAGATACTCGACAATATCCTCCAGATATTTTTTCCCTGCCTCAGCCGTTGCCAGACGGGGATCTCCCAGAACACCGTTTTGATCCAGGTTTTGGATGCCATCAAAGACCTTTGACGTGATTTCGGATCGTCCGCCGATAAATCCCTCTGCCGCTCTATCCATCTTTACCTGCTCGGGCCTGAGCGCCAGCATCAACGAGGTTTCCCATTCCCCGGAATGAGCCCCTGATTTGGCGGCATCCACACCGAAGGATCGGGAGCTTTCTGCGGCTACACCTACAAGTCTTATCAAATCCGTAAATGCATAAATTCGAACGCCTCCGGCCGGTTCAATCTTGGCCACGGCCTCTGCCAGCGGTTTGAAGTTGCCCCCATGGGTGGGCAACAGCACAATACGACGAAAACCGTGTCTAGACAGGCTGGCAACAACATCCGCGACGATGCTGCGGAAAGTTTTCTCACCCAGTGAAATGGTTCCGGTAAAAGCCAGATGATGTGCCGAACAGCCAAAACGCAC
>JASFFJ010000089.1:0-15724 GCA_050124355.1 Desulfobacterales bacterium
CCGGATACTGAAACGAAAAACCGTAATTCAGCAATCGATCGGGGATCATGCGTTGACTGGCGAGGAAAACGTCACCGAATTCTCCCATCGCCAATCGGATCATAAATGCCGGTGCCGGCATAAAGGAGGGGCGGCCCAGGGCCTCACCCAGCGTTTTGGCCAAATCGCGATATCGAACCGGTGTCGGGGCACAGAAATTAAGCGGACCGCTGACTTCCTGATGTTCCAATATAAACAGGATTGCCGCCATCAGATCCTCCAGATGCATCCACGGGAACCACTGGTTTCCATTGCCTAAGGGGCCGCCGACAAACATTTTAAATGCCGGAATCATCTTGGCCAAGGCGCCGCCGTTGTCCCCCAGAATCACCCCAAATCGCATGACAGCAACCCGGGTCCCTTTTGCAGTGGCCTGCAGGGCTTCCTTTTCCCAATCCCGTGAAAGATTGGCCAAAAAATCTAGGCCAAGACCTTCATCTTCCTTTAAAATGTCTTCGCCCCTATTGCCGTAATAGCCGGCGCCGGAAGCGCTGCAAAGTGTAATTTTCTTGCCTTCAGGCAGGGCCGCGACCACATGACGGGTCGTCAGGATCCGGCTATCGCGGATCAATTTTTTGTATTTGGCAGTCCAGCGTTTGAAAATAGTCGCTCCCGTCAGATTCACCACTGCTTCCGCTTCGCCGACCTCTTTTTGCCACTCGCCCGGACGGGTTGTATCTGCCTCAATATACCGAAAATTCTCATGATGAATCAGGTTCCGGCTTGCCGATCTACCGATTGCGGAAACCATATGCCCCCGCTCCAGCAGATACTCCGAGAGATTAGAGCCGATAAAGCCCGAACCGCCTGTGATAAGTACTTTCATGGGTCGTCTCTTTGATCCGGATAAGCCAATTGAAGATTGAAGATTGCAAATTGAATATTTGTGGATGTCGCTCTCCGAAGTGTAGGCGCTACAACTCCTACGAGCCGGAGGCTGCGCTCTGCCTTTATTATGATCTTTTTTTAATAATTGCTCCCGCCGAAGGCGGACCTTTAATATTCAATATTCATTCGACAATCTTCAATCTATAGTACTAGCGATTTGCTGAAACCTTCATTTCTTTACGACATGATTTCAGAGGAAATGACCTAAACGTCTAAATTCACTGCTACCGATGTTACCGACCCATCGTATGTAGCGCAACTGGATTTGTCAATGCTAAAACGTCACAGAAGTTTCTCAACCAACTGAATATAAATGAAATATTCGAGAACTTCGATTTTCCTGAAAATGGGCAGTGGAAGGGGCCAGGTTCATACGCCTGAGCGTCGCAAAGCAGTTTGTCAAATTAGCGACCACCAGCAGCTGAAGGAATGAGGAAGGCCCGTCGAAGGGGCCGCAGCTGGGGATGGTGAAAATCATGCGTCTGATCGCAATCCTTCTTTTGACAATTGATCCCACTTTTATTCCTCATATATCTGGGATTTGGGATATTAGATTTTGGATTTAAGGAATTCTGTCAATGATATTCGGCTCCTGCCTGTAACAGTTTCAAAAAGTAATGGAGTATTGGAATAACTCCATAAGTATGTTGAGCAGACTAGCGTCTAATAGAGCACCTTCCAGGGGAGAAACCAAATCTAGGTCCTTCCCCGCAAATTAACGCGGGATCTACGATGGGCCTGGATTCTTTTTGTGTTAGTGCAAACCGGCTCGACCTCCTATCTGTCATCAAGCGGCGTAAATTCACATACATCGGGACCACAGTAGTCTCCGATATATTCGGACTCGGGCCGATACAGCGTGGGCTTGGGCGCCGCTCCTGCAAATTGCTCTTCAACGACGTGGGCACACCAGCCCGCAATTCGGGAGATAGCGAACACTGGTGTGAACTGATCGGCCGGAATTCCCATCGAATGATACAGGGAACCGCTGTAAAAATCGACGTTAACGTAAATATCACTTCCTTTACGTTTTTTAAACTCCGCTTTGCCTGTTTTTTCAAGCTGGGCGGATATTTCATACCAATGGGATTTGCCGCTCTTATCTTCCAGCACTTTAGACATGGATGCGATGATTTCGGCGCGCGGGTCATCCGTGTCGTAAACGGCATGTCCCAAACCAAAAATCACTCTTCCGGCATCAAACTCCTGATTCACAAAATCTGTCACCTTATCCACCGAACCGATCTTAAACAACATTTCCATGACTCGCGTATTGGCCCCGCCATGCAGGTCACCGGATAATGACCCAATCGCCGCTGCAACGGCCGCATAAATATGTGCTCGGGTGGACGCAACTTCCCGGGCGGCAAAGGTTGATGCATTAAACGAGTGTTCGGCATGAAGAACCAGGGCTTTATCCAAAAATCTGCCCATCTCTTCGTCGGGAATTTCACCGGAGAGCATGTATAAAAAATTGGCTGCATGGTCCAAATTCGCCGAAGGTTCAACCGGTTCTTTATCGTTGCGGATACGTTCCCAGGCTGCAACCACAGTGGATAGCTTGGCAATGAGTCTAATCGACATGCGCATGACGGCTTCCATGGATTGATCCGCTGTGTCGGGATCATGGTGAGCCAATAAAGGAACCGCAGCTTGCAAAACGTCCATGGGCAAGGCATCTTTTGGTAGCTTCTTCAGGACGTCAATCACCTCGGGCGGCAGATGTCTTTCTGCCAGAAGACGTCGCTTAAACTCTGCAAGTTCGGCACTATCGGGTAGCTTTTCATACAACAGCAAAAAAGCAACTTCTTCGAAGGACGCATTTTCGGCCAGGTCCTGAACCATATAACCTCTGTAAATCAATCGGCCGTTGGCACCGTCAACCTCACAAATCTTTGTATCTGCTATGACGACCCCCCGTAAGCCGGTATTCAAAACAGGTCTGCATTCTTCCATGTTTACACCTCTTTGCATTTTTTGGATTAATTAGAAATTGTGCGTCTTGATATCTGTCGATCCAACCGTCAACTCTATTGCCCAGCGGTGATGCCCGGGCTTGCCGAACATGTTAATCCACAGATTTCGCAGGCAGCCGTCGCAGTGTGACATGGGTTGCGAAACCTGTCGGGATAAAATTTCACAGCTTGCCGTATATATCCTATTAGATGCGGCTTCTTTTATAAATTGTCAAGAAAGAAATGATGCTGACATAAGAATCGACTGCCAAGGTCGGTTCGGCCAGGTTTGAACGATGTAAGCTATAACCGAAAGGCCCCTTATTTACTAAAATGTCATCTTTTCCACTGGCCGGCGTTCAGGGACATATTCGTGTGGAATTTTGCCCTCGTTCCAATCTGTTGAAACATAGAGGTTGCAGTAACAGCTGCCAAATTCTTCAATGTCCGGCACGCTGTAAACGCAGGGACAAATGATATCTTTGTCGGCATCTCGGTCGCCGGAAACCAATCTGCACGGGCAACCCATATATCCGTAACGCTCTTTGTTAACAAGCAGGGCTTCCAATAGCTCAAAAGTTCGCTCCCTGTCGCGGTTGAAATAATAACCTTTGGCTTCCTGCACTTTTTTCATCCTCTCGTAAAGCTCCTGTGCCTCCATCACATCCCCAATGCCTCCTTGATTTCCTTTTCCTTGAACCCGACGATCACCTTTTCACCGATAATGATGGTGGGAAAAGAGCAACGCGGGTTAAATTTTTTGACATCTTCTATAATTGCTTTTCTTTCATCGCCTTTGAGCTCGTCCACATTGACAAATTCATATTTAATGGTGCAATCACCCAAAAACTTTTTGGTTGCTTTACAGTGGCTGCAGGTGCTCAAAGAGAAAATCTTAACGTCAGGTTGAGCCATAGATCAATCCTTTCATAGGTTTTATGTCAACATGTATCCGGAAACATATTTTCATGTTACCGCAGGAAATGACAAGCTGTGATCATGTAGTAGTTAGTTACAATAACAAAAAAATAATTTCAATAATAGAAAAAAATTTTGAAATAAACATTCAACATTGAGACGGTTGAGACACTTTGACTGCCCAATTAAGAATCGCCGTATTTGAATCCAGAGGTTCTCACAAAACCACCTTGCTGATTCATATTTATGCTGCTAAGCTTTGAATATTTTCTTGAATTCATGAAAAAAGATGGTCGCATCGCGGTTGTGTATCATTTTTCTTTTTTGATCTAAAAGCGGCCAAACGTCTCGCAATGGGAGTTGATACACAGATGTATCATAAGACAACACTACCTGCGCTTCCGGAATTGATGAGATCCGGCTTTGCAAAAACAAAATGTTTAAAACTATGTTTTAGTATTAAATTTAGTAAGTTAATTTTGAATCTGTTTTAAGTCAGAAATAATTAATATAAAAACACAATTGGCATGAAATTTGCCAATATGGGGACGGTATTGAGCAACTGAACTGGAAATTTCAGCGGTTTTTATTATCTCTTGACAAACAGTTTATTTCTATTTAAAAAATAGCCTTTATTAATTTTTCTACATCACCCGATTCCAACTGACTTTTCATAATGACACGCTTTACAAAAATTCCAACAAGGGAGGAAATATATGGTTGACAAAACTACGGCTGACAAAAAACCAATTTCAAAGAAAAAGGAGATCAATTTCAGAGATCTCACAACCTGCGAAGCTACGGCTCAGATGCTTGAAAAGGCCAAACGTGATGGCGTTGAAACCGCCTTTGACAGGGCGGTCAGCATGAAAGCCTGTCCCATCGGAGCGGATTCGGCTTGTTGCAAGCATTGCTCTATGGGGCCCTGCCGTCTAAATGCCAAGGATCCTTACGGGAAAGTGGGGGTCTGTGGCGCAACGATTGACACCATTATGGCGCGCAACTTTGCCCGTATGGTTGCATCCGGTGCAGCGGCTCACACCGACCACGGTATGAGCATGCTGGATTTGTTTCGTGAAGTGGTCAATGGTAACATCACCGACTACGAAATAAAAAACCCCATTAAGCTGAAAGAAGTCGCTGAATACGTCGGCATTGAAACCGAGGGACGAGAGGTTTCGGACATTGCAAAGGATCTATACGAGGAGCTTGAACGTACCTACACCCAGGTAGACGGCGAAATTCCGTTTGCCAAAAGGGTCCCTGCAAAAACTCTCGAAACCTGGCGAAAACTGGGCGTTGTTCCCCGGGGCGCCATGCGCGAAATTATGGAATTGATGCACCGCACCCACATGGGGGTGGATCAGGATTATGAAAACATCACCACGCAGTGCAGCCGCACGGCCCTTGCCGACGGCTGGGGTGGTTCCATGGTGGCCACGGAAATATCAGACATTCTGTTCGGCACACCCTCACCAGTTGCTATTGAAGTGAATATGGGTGTCCTCAAAGAAGATCAGGTCAACATCATTGTCCATGGCCACGAACCCAATCTGTTTGAATCCATGATTGCGTCGGTTAATGAGCCCACCCTGCTCCAGGCCGCCAAGGATGCCGGTGCCAACGGCATTAACCTGTGTGGGATGTGTTGTTCGGGCGCCGAGGTTCTGGTACGTCACGGGATCCCCCATGCCGGCAACTTCATGTCGACCGAAGCTGTTTTGGTGACCGGGGCGGTGGACGCCATGACGGTGGATGTGCAGTGTATCAAACAGGGTCTTGCAAAAGTTGCGGACTGTTATCAGACCCCGCTGATTACTACCAACCCGAGATGCCATATCGAAGGGGCCACCCATGTCGAATTTCATGAGCACACCCCCAAAGAATGCACGGATGAAATTGTTATCCGCGCCATCGGACGATTTAAGAATCGTAAAATGCCCATTGAGATTCCCAAAATCAAAAATTCCGGTGTCCATGGGTTTTCGCATGAGTACATCAACTACATGCTCGGTGGGACATTTAGAGCATCCTACGTTCCACTGAACGATAACATCATCAACGGCCGTATACGCGGGGTGGCCGGTGTCGTCGGGTGCACCAATCCCAGGGTGAAGCAAGACTGGGTCCACGTGGAATTAGTTAAGGAGCTGATTAAAAACGACGTGCTGGTGGTCCAGACCGGGTGTTCGCAAATTGCGCTGGCCAAAGCCGGACTCACCACCCCGGAAGCGGCCCACCTGGCAGGTCCCGGACTTAAAGAAGTATGTGAAACGGTCGGGATGCCGCCGGTGCTTGGAATCGGTTCCTGCGTCGATAACAGTCGGATTTTGATTGCCTGCTCGGAAATGGTCAAAACCGGCGGTCTGGGAGATAGCATCGCGGATCTGCCAGTGGCTGGCGCAGCACCGGAATGGATGAGTGAAAAAGCGATCAGCATTGGTCAGTATTTCGTGGCCTCCGGCGTCTTCACGGTTTTCGGTGCTACCTATCCTATTGTAGAGGGTACGAAGTTTTACAATCACCTCTTCGAGGGGCTAGAGAAACAGGGTGTCGGTAAATGGGGTTTTGCCGTCGATCCATATGAAATGGCCAAACTAATGCTGGCTCATATGGACAAGAAGCGCAAAGCCCTCGGGATCGACAAGGCCAGGGAGCGCCAGCTGGTTGACATGGCAGATCGCCGAGAAATGGATGCCGCTTAAATCCATTCTGTTGGCGGACCTAAGTCCATCGATTCGTAAATACGATGACGTCCTTACTCACTCAGGACTTAGTGCTGAGTGAGCAATCATCTTGGATTGGTCAATAGTTTCACATGACTGTAATTGCGAATCGTAGCTCTAAGCTGACGAAATAAATAAAAACGGGGATGATCTTAATTTAGGCCATCTTATTGGGTTTCGTCGAAGGCTTGTGAATAGCTGACGAGTAGGTTGGGTAGCGGAACGAAACCCAATAATTGTTATCGAAATGCTCAACCCAGCCTACCAGCATGCAGTGGCCGATGTTAGAGCAAACCTCTACTATAATGGGGCTCCCTTTGGAGCCCCATTTTCATTGACGATTGAATATTGACGATTGAATATTTGTGGATGTCGCTTCGCTCTGCCTATTTAATTTCTATTAAGGCGTAGTTCCCCGCAACTTGGTGCGATAGATTTTCATTTGCTATGAATGATGCTCCGCGACTAGCTGGGAGGGTTCGTTGATGGTTTTTTATAATTGATCCCGCCGAAGGCGGACCTTAAATATTCAATCTTCAATGGACAATCTTCAATAATTTACACCCCCAATTCTTTCCTCAGCCACGTTTTGACATCATCTTCCAAGGCGTAGACACCTTTTAATTCGCAGACATCCTTTTCATACTGTTGGGGCAGTTCGATTTTTGCCAATTCCTGTGCTTCTTCTGAATTTCTGCGGATCAGGTAAATATAAAATGGTTTGCGCCAGCAGTTTACCACAAAATAAGTTGAGTAATCGTCCTTGGAGCGAATAATGTGCTTACCGCTGCCCCAATCGGTATTTCCCCACTCCAAATACAATTTGACCGCTTCCTCGGGTCCTAAATCCCAGCTGATTTCATTGATCAGATCGATCTCTTTTTTTAGCTCTTCAAGTGACAGCATCAAGACCTCCTTAAAATTATGGCTATCAAAACAATTAAAATCACAGACAAAGTAATATTTTTAGCAACTGCTGTCAAACAGGCGAACTTGATTTGGCGGCGAGTTGATTGCCGGAGCTAAAATCCACGTTGTCAATCAAATGATGGTTTCGTGAAACCTCGGCATCTCGATTAAAGGGTGGTCTAACAGGCGGACAATACCGAATCGAATCTTTCCAGGGCCCAATCGATCTCTTGGCGGGTAATCACCAGTGGTGGTGCTACGCGAATGGTGTGGCCGTGGGTATCCTTGCAGAGGACGCCCAGACCCATGAGCTTTTCGCAATACTGGCGGGCCCCACCCGCCTCGGGTAGCAGTTCAATCCCGATCATCAATCCTTTACCGCGGATTTCTTTTACCAGCGGGCCGGCAATTTGTTTCAAGCCCTGAAGGAAATATTTCCCCATTTGGGCTGAATTCTCCACCAGTCCCTCCTCCACCAAGACCCGCAAGGCCATCCGGGCTACCGCGCAGGCCAGGGGATTGCCACCGAAGGTGCTGCCGTGTTCACCTGGTCGCAGGACACCGAGAACCTCCGAGTTGGAAAGGACGGCCGATACCGGGTAAAAGCCGCCGGATAGGGCTTTGCCGATGAGGGTCACATCAGGCTCGGCGTTTTCATGGCGGTCCGCCAGAAGCTTTCCGGTGCGACCCAAACCGGTTTGAATTTCATCGAAGATCAGGGTGACGTTATGACGCTGGCAGATTTCTTTGACTTCCCTTAAATATCCCTCGGGCGGGATAATGACACCGGCTTCGCCTTGGATAGGCTCCACCATAAATCCCACGGTATTGGGTGTAATCGCCGCTTCTAATGCGGCACTGTCACCAAAGGGGATCGATTTGAAGCCAGGTGTAAATGGCCCGAACCCGCTGCGAGCTGCAGGATCTGTGCTGAAACTGACAATCGTAATGGTGCGTCCATGGAAATTGTTTTCACAGACAATGATTTCGGCCTGGTTTTTGGGAATACCCTTGACCTCATAACCCCATTTTCGTACCGCTTTAATTGCCGATTCGACCGCCTCGGCCCCGCTGTTCATGAGCAGGATCTTGTGATAGTTGATTAAACTCCTGATATCTTTGTATAATTGTCCCAGCTGGTCATTGCGAAACGCCCGGGAAGTCAGGGTTAGGCGTGAGGCCTGTGCTACCATGGCTTTCAATAGCCGTGGGTGGCAATGGCCCTGATTCACGGCGGAGTAAGCTGAGAGGCAGTCCAGGTACTTACGGCCCTCTTCATCCCAGACCCAAACCCCTTCACCCCTCGTGAGTACCACCTCCAGCGGTTTGTAGTTGTGGGCGCCTAGCACATCTTCGATATGAACTAAATTTTCATAGCACTCCATCGGCTTTTTCCTCCAGGAAGTATTACTTAATTTAACCGCCTACTGCAGCTCGGGATGATCGCCTAAGAATCGGTAAAGCGTGGCGCGGCCTACGCCGAGCAATTTGGAAGCTTTGGCTTTGTTGCCGCCGGTTTTTATCAACGCTGATCTCACACCTTCCAAGGTCAATTTTTTGGAAGGGCCCCTGCGAATACAGACATTCTCGATCTCACGCAGCTCTAAGGGTAAATCTGCTACAGATATCGTCTTGCCGCTGCATTTAACGAAGGCAAACTGGATCGCATTTTGCAGCTCACGAACATTACCCGGCCAGCGGTAATCCAGCATTAAAGACATGGCCTTGCCGGAGACCTTAAGGGGTTTGCGATCGTATCGCTCACCGGCCTCTTGTAAAAAATGTTCGACCAGTAAGGGAATATCAATTTTACGATCGCGCAGTGGTGGCAGTCGAATTGGTATCACGTTCAGCCGGTAATAAAGATCATCGCGAAATTTGCCCTGCTTAACCGCTTTTTTTAGATCTTTATTGGTGGCGCTGATCACCCTCACATCGACCGAAGATGTTTGTTCACTGCCGACGCGTTCGAAATCGCCTTCCTGTAAGAAGCGCAAAAGCTTTACCTGCATGTTGTTGGAAAGCTCGGCAACTTCATCGAGAAAAACCGTTCCGCCGTCGGCCAACTCAAAGCGACCCTTTTTGTCACGAATGGCCCCTGAAAAAGCACCTTTTACATGACCAAAAAGCTCGCTTTCGATCAGACCTTCGGGCAACGCGCCACAGTTGATCGGAACAAAGGGTGCGCCGGCTCTGCGACTTTCATTATGGACGGCATTGGAGATGAGTTCCTTACCGGTTCCGGTTTCACCGGAAATATGAACGGGGTAGTCGTAGCCGGCAACATCGCGGATCTGTTTGAAGATATCCAGCATTTTGCTGTCCTGTCCGATAATATTGCCGAAGCTTGTCAATTCCCCGGCCTTCATTTGAAGACTGAACAGAGCGGTAATGTCCTTGAAGGAAGCCAGCACACCTGAGAACTGACCGTTGCTGTCTTTCATACTGGTCACGGTCACTTCGACACGCCGATGTTCACCGGTTTTGGTCGTAAGGTTGAGCGTATAATCGGATTTATCGGCCGATAGCAGATTGTCATCGCAAAATACACAGCGTTCGCCACAAAATGGCGTGCCGAACGCTTCATGGCAATCTCTGCCCAACACTTCCTGCCGGCTGTATCCGGTAATATGCTCGGCCTCCGTATTAAAAAAAAAGATCCGCCGGTCCATGTCGTGGGCGATAATGCCCTCTTTGAGATTATCCAGAATGTTTTCCAGGTTATCCTGGTGACACACTAAATTTTCGAGTGAGAAATCCGACATGATGGACCACAATTATAATATTTTTTCAGCAGAATACAAATCCAAGAGCGGTTTTTTAGTACAATTGGTTATCAAAGTCAAATGACCAATTGCTATGCAGGGGAACGTCAAATTCACTACTAACAGGATCAGATAGAAGCACTTTGATTTCCCGAATACAGCACTAAAATCCCAAATCTCAATACTCAAACTCCAAATAATATCAAAATTACAAGTTCCAATTACCAAAACATTTCAAATGTTTATCTTATATCTCGCTCTCACTTTATCTGTTTTTAATTTTGAATTTCGGTCATTGGAATTTATTTGGGATTTGTGGTTTGATGCTTGGAATTTTCGTGGTGTTGATTAAAAACATAAACACTAATAGCTTTCTCATAAAATCACGCAGACCTAACTGCTGAGCTCTATAGGAATCTTGCGGTTCAATTTAATCCCGTTCAAGTCTATGGCGACATCATAGGCCAGAATTTCAAGGCCACTTTTGACGGCACTCCGTAAACCGTCGCCATACTTGGGGTCGATATGATCGGCTGGTTTGAACACCGCAGCGTCCATTCTCTGAATAAAATAAAACATCACGCAGCGGCATCCGGCATCTAGCATTGCCTGAAGTTCGATGATATGTTTGAGCCCCCTGGAGGTCACGGCATCGGGAAAAGATGCAACGCGGTTTTCGACCAGGGTGCAATTTTTAATTTCCACATAGCAGGGCCTGCGATTTCCGGCGGTCAAAGCCAGGTCGATGCGGGAGTGCGCGCTGATTTTGACTTCGCGCGCTACCATTTCATAGTCGGTGAGTTCCGGCACCGCGTCGGTTTTAATGGATTCAGAAACCAACCGGTTGGGAATCAGGGTGTTGACGCCTACCATGGAAGTGGGCATTTCAATCAGTTCCCAAGTGTATTTAAGCTTTCGTTTGGGGTTATCGTGGAAGGACAAATACACCGGACGGCCCGGTTCACAGCAGCCTTTCATGCTGCCCGTATTGGGGCAATGGGCGGTGACGATTTTGCCGTCGTTTAATTTCACATCGGCTAAGAACCTTTTGTAACGCTTTATCAAAATACCGGGAATGAGTGGCGGCCACGACATCCCTCTAAATGTATTCGAATCTTTTTTAAGGCTCACAAGAGATATTTTTTTTCGATAAAATCCGCCAGTCGTTCGATGTCTTCCAGGCCAAATATAGGGACTTTCAATTTAAGGTCCACATCGCTGACCACGGCAACCAGATGTTTGTCGGCCTTGAGAAGTGCATCGGCGTGTCGGGCGGATCGAACAACCTCTATTTTGGGTTTATTCTCTTTCTTATATCCTTCCGTGATGACAAGATCCAGATCATCAAAAAATTTTTTCAGATCATCCAGACTTCCCTGGTAATCATTTTTGACCATGGCTATTTTTCCCGGAGACGCAACGATGACGGTTTCCGCTCCGGCATCCTTGTGGCGCCAGCTGTCCTTGCCGGTTTTGTCAAAATCGAAAATATGATGGGAATGCTTGATGGTTCCAACCCGATAGCCTCGGTGCTTAAGCACGGGAATCAATTTTTCAATAAGCGTGGTCTTTCCGGATTGAGATCGACCGACAATGCTGATCATCTGCGACATAATGAAATTCCTGTCTTACTTTTCTAGCCGTTTTACCTTTCTAAACCGTTCACAAACAAAACGAGTTTATAGTGAGAGGAAACTATGTTGCAAAAAGGGTATTGTCAAGCGCAGTGTTGATTATAGGAATTGAAATCCATATTTCTTCAGTTTCAACCTTTACAATCTCGGTATCGCAATTAAACGGCCGTTGTTGCTAACGTTCGTTTAGTGATTATGATAACTCCAATCTTAAGTCACCGTATCTGTCGCTGAGAGTTCAATAGTGTTTTGCGTTTTGCCCTAAATCCAGATGTCGTCATAGTAACTTACGAGGTCTGAACATAGCCGTTAGCTCATTTCCGTCACCGATCGAGCAGTTCAATTAGAAGGTTTCATGGCAGCATTGCTGGAAGTTAAAAACCTGGTCAAGAAATATAAAAACATCCCCGCAGTCAATGGTGTAAGCTTCAGCGTTGAGCAGGGCACCTGCCTGGGTTTACTAGGACCTAACGGGGCCGGGAAAACAACCACCATTGAAGTGATAGAGGATGTCATTCCACCCACAACCGGCGAAATTCTCTACAAAGGTAAACCCCGTGACGCTTCGTTTGAAGATGAAATCGGTATCCAGTTTCAACAAACCTCGTTGTTGTCATTATTAACCGTTCGCGAAACATTGGAGACATTCCAGAGTCTTTATCATAAATCAGCAAACATTGACGATTTAGTGGCGTTGTGTCACCTATCAAAATTTCAAAATCAATATAACGACCGGATTTCCGGAGGACAGCGCCAGCGTTTTTTGCTTGCTTTGGCGCTGATCAACCAACCTGAGCTGTTGATACTTGACGAACCGTCCACCGGGCTGGATCCGCAGGCACGACGCAACCTATGGAATCTTGTCCGCAAAATTAAAAAGGAGGGCAAGACCATCATTTTAACCACCCATTACATGGAAGAAGCACAGCATCTGTGTGATGAAATTGCCATCATGGATTACGGTGAAATAATCGCCCAAGGTACACCGGAGGCGTTGATCAAGCAACACAGCCCGCAGATGACCGTTGTTCTTCCCAAAGATAGCGTTGATATTTCACTGGATGATCTGAGCCTGCCATATCGGAATGTGAGGGATCGCATTGAAATAAAAACAGAAGACGTTAATTCATGCCTCGATCATCTCCTGTCTCGCAATATTGATTTAACCGACCTTACGGTTCGTTCACCAAATCTCGAGACTGTTTTTTTGAATTTAACCGGGCGCCATCTACGGGAATAGCCATGAGCATAGAGCGACTCTGGACTATTTTCAAAGCAAGAAACTACGAATTTTTTCGAGATCGTGCCGCATTTGGCTGGAATTTTTTATTTCCGTTTCTGATCGTTGCGGGACTCGGCATTATATTTGGGGGCAAAAACTATACCGAGTATAAAATTGGCCTGTTTCCCGAGGAACAGGTAAGGATTGCCGCTGAAAGCACCAATATCCCAAGCGAGCTTCGCAAGAAACGTTTTCTAAAATTTATTGGGTTTGCGACAATGGAGGAAGGCTTGGCAAAGCTCAAGCATCATAAGATTGACCTGCTAGTGAAAGTTGGAGATCCTCCCTATGAATATTACGTTAGCGAGGCGTCACCCAAAGGCTATGTTCTCGAACAAATATTTAAAGCCAGTTTAATTCCGCCGGATACCGAAATTAAAGCAATAAAGAAAGAAATTCAGGGAAAGACCATCCGCTACATTGACTGGTTGTTTCCAGGAATTCTGGCGATGAATATGATGTTTAGCGCGCTTTGGGGGGTCGGATATGTGGTTGTAAGGTATCGAAAAAATGGGGTTTTAAAGCGATTGAAAGTAACGCCGTTAACCGCCTTTGAATACTTAACAGCCCAGGCCCTATCACGCATATTCCTGCTCATGTTCACCCTCGTCATCGTTTGGACCGGATGTGATTTGATTTTCTCTTTTACGGTTTTGGGATCGTATCTGGATCTATTTTTAATTTTCTTCATCGGCAGTTTGAGTCTGACGGCGTTGGGTCTGATCCTCGCATCCAGAGGTACCAGCGAAGAATTCGCCACCGGCATCTTGAATTTCATTTCCTGGCCGATGATGTTTTTATCAGAAGTCTGGTTTTCTTTGGAGGGTGCGCCGAAGTGGCTTACAAGTGTTGCTCAGATTTTTCCGCTGACCCATTTGCTCAACGCTGTCCGCAAAATCATGCATGACGGCGCCGGACTAATGGATGTCAGCTTTGAAATCGTCATTCTTTCCGTGATGACCCTGTCATTTTTGACAGTTGGTGCCGCTTTGTTTTCCTGGAATAAATAACTATCGTTGATTGGTTGATTCATTAATTGGTTGAATGGTTTTAAACATGGATTTATTCCATATTTGCAAATTAATTGGACACTACATGCTTCAATAAACCTAACATTCTAAAATTATGATTATAATTGCCCTAATCAACCATTCAACCAGTAATCTATTCAATCCGGTCTGTAATTAAACCTTGCCGACAATTATGCCGGAATCATTGGGGCTTTGCACGGCAATCCGCCGTGTATCCTTTACGCCGGCGTCTGCCAACAAATCGATGATCTGGTCTTCTGAGTATGACTGGCCTGATTCCGTGCCCAGAAGCATATTCAGAGAAAACAGGGCCGGAAAAAGCGGACCGTCCATGCGGTTGTTCAGGATAAAATCATGGATAATGATTATGCCGCCGGGCGCCAACGCCCCGACTGCCTTTTGAATTATCATCCGGCAGTCATCGGGGCCTTCCCCATGTAGAATATGTGACAGCCAGATTGCATCAAAACGGCCTTCGATAGCCTCGGTCAAATAATTTCCATCTACAAATTGGATCCTGTCTTGCAATTTAAATTGTTTAATCGTCTTTTCAGCAAATGGCCGGGTCGTCGGCAAGTCATAAACAGTGGCTTTCAGATGAGGATTGCTCAAGCAAAAGTGGATTGCATAGGTACCGGGACCGCCACCCAAATCAAGAAGACGGCGATAGGAGGAAAGGTCTATCAAAGGAACAAGTTTCGGTGCAAGCCCCATGGCCAGGTTAAACATGCCCATCAAAAAGCTTTCCCGCCACTCATCGTTGTTGAATGACGACCGGGTTCTGACAGGACACCCGCTTATCACCGCCTGATCCAATTGCGACCATGATTCCATCAGATGGTGATGGTGCATGATCATGTGCCCGATATACTTTTCAGAGTCTTTTGTTAGAAATGATCTGCTTTCAGGGCTGTTGACATATATACCATCTGTTTTATTGAGGAGATTCATGGCTGTCAGGGCGTTTAGCAGCCGTTCCACCCCTTTTTGAGCCCCATTGAGCTTTTGGGAGATCTCTTCACTGCTTAATTGGTCGTCGCCGATAACCGTGAATACATCCAGCTTAACGGCTGCGTGCAATGCGCACGTTTTCCAAAAATAACCTGAGATTTCGAGCAATTCTGCGGGGTTCAATTCCGCTGTTGCCATCGTATGACCTCCATTCCGATTACAGCGGATAGTATAGCCACAAAGGTCCAAAGACACAAACATTTACGGTTTATTATACTTTGGCCCCGTGTCTTGGTGCCTTGGTGGCGGAATATATTGGAGGCTTCCTATTCTTTTTTCGTTTCCATAGCGAGCTGTTCGGACGACATTGTCCAAAACGGCGTACCATCTTTGGTTAAACGGACCTTTAAAATTTCATAGTCAGGATCTTTTTTTATCTTGGAAGCGATAAATACATCTTTACCGTTGACTTCCGCCCAAACGCCCTTTAGCTTTATGCGCTCATTTTTCTTTAGTCGAATCTCATCCGGTTTCCGATACCAGGTAGGACAGAGATGGACTTCAAATACATCGTCGCCCTCTCTCACATCTAAGGCGGTTGCCGGCGACATGCCTGGCATTGGAAC
>JASFFJ010000090.1:0-15572 GCA_050124355.1 Desulfobacterales bacterium
CAGCTTGCGCATATTGGTGGGGTTTTTTCTGAACATAAAATCGATGTCCAGGGTTGTAACCGGCGCGCCGTGTAGAGCGGCGGCTGCATTTCCGACCATGACGGTTTCCAGACGAACCATGTGCAACGTTCTGGCAATTTTTACGAGCAATGGTAAAGCATTCATGTCATCCGCTCATATTTTCCGGATACATTCCAAGATGACCGGTTCCAGTTCGGGATTTCGGATTCAGAGGTCATAATCCCCGGACATAGCTTATGTTTCAACACGATGTCCGGATTGTATTCTTTCATTAAGATATTGAAAGCTTATGATAAAATCAAGATTATAATTTACGGCCGGTAGCGCATCACACCCAACCGGCTCATCTATTGAAAAAAACATACTAACCTTGTAAACGACCACTTGGCCGAAAAACGATGGAATATTAAATTGTTATAGCTGTTGCTTTGAGAAAAAATATAGTTGACACTGCATCCGGCCTTGATCTATAAATGAATTCGCTAAGAACCGCCTTTGCGGGTATCGATATTTACCCAACCACAGGCTGCCTGTGCTACCAGTCTGGTCGAAAATAGTATTCAACGAAATGCAATTTATTTCTGGCAGGACGGACAGGATATGCCTATCCGAAAACAAACTTATCCTGATAATCCTGAAAATCCTGTCCAAACTAAAGTAGTTTCATAATCGGTTCCAGACTCCGGATTTCAGCTCCCACATGCCCTAATCCTGATCTGTGCTGTCGGCTGTAAATCCGTTCTTCGAATTCCGATGATCGGAATTGAATAACTGTCGATAATCAATCGCTGTATGTTTCACTAAATTGCAACTGTTCGGATGTTGCCAATAGCCGGGTTTTTCGGCCAAGAGAATGACTCATGGACAACGCAAATGCGGTAAAACCTGATAAAATCGATGTTGATTCACCAAATTCGCTTATCAACCGCGAGCTGAGTTGGCTCAGCTTTGCACGCCGCGTGCTTGCGTTGGCGGAGGACCCTGAATTGCCTCTGCTCGAGCGTGTCAAGTTCGCCGGCATCATGGGCATGCTCTACGATGAGTTTGCGATGAAACGTTTGGGTGGGATCAAACGCAAGATCGAAAAAGGGAAAAAGAAAAAGAAAATTTCCCACGGCGGGCTCTCACCGGATGAAGAACTGGTGGCCTGTCGCAAGGAATTAAAAAAACAAACCCAGCTTGTTTGCCGACTGCTGCAAGACGAACTTCGCCCCGCTTTGGCGGCGGCCGGGATTCCCATCTTGGACTTTTCACAGCTAAACAAGCAGCAGCAAGCCGATATGCAGCGCTATTTCCGGGAATCAGTGGACCCCATCCTGACACCCCTGGCCGTGGATGCGTCGCACCCCTTTCCCTTCATCAGTAACCTGGGCCTGAACATCGCAGTGGAGGTGACGGGAACCAAGAAGAAACGCAACAAATTTGTGCGGATAAAAGTGCCCGCCAATCGCCCCCGCTGGGTACCGCTGTCCGGTGGAGGCGGTTACGTGCCTTTGGAACAGGTGATTGCCGCCAATCTCGAGCTGATGTTTCCCAAGGCGGCCGGTCTGAAATGGTATTTATTCCGCGTCACGCGCGGCGCCAAGGATGACCCCTGGGAGCGCGTGTACCTGGATGATGAAGAAGCTGAATTGGCGCCGGGAAGTATCATCGGCATGGTAAGGGCAGAGCTGACGGCACGTAAGTTTGCCGGCGTGACACGTATACAGATGAGCGCCGAAACACCGAAAAAGCTACAAGACTGGATCGCCGAGCAGCTCAATGCCAATTCGAAGGACATTATGTTAATGGAAGGCTTGCTGGGGTTGGCGGATTTGATGGGATTTCAGGCGGAAGGTTATTCTGAGCTGCGCTATCCACCCCATGAACCGGTGACCCATCCGCGTCTGCGCTATTTGGAATACTCCGATTCGAGTGAGATATTTTCAGAAATCTGCCGGGGTGATATCCTGCTTCACCATCCTTATCACAGCTTTGACAGCTCCGTTTTGCGTTTTTTTCAAAGTGCGGCAGTTGACCCGCAGGTGTTGGCAATAAAGTTGACCATTTATCGCACCAGCAGCCAGTCGCCGATCATTCAGGCCCTTTTGGAAGCAGCACACCAGGGCAAACAGGTGGCTGTGCTGGTGGAGATCACGGCCCGCTTTGATGAAGCGCCCAACATCGCCTGGGGCAAATTGCTTGAGCAAGCGGGGGTGCACGTCGCCTATGGTATGGAACGTTTGAAAACCCATGTCAAGCTGGCGCTTGTCGTTCGCGAGGAGGCGGCCGGCATTCGCCGTTATGTCCACGTTGGAACCGGCAACTACCACACCGGTACTGCCCGGATTTACGAAGACTTGGGCGTTCTCAGCTGTGACCAGGAACTCGGCGCCAATGTGGCAGCCTTGTTCAACGAATTGACCGGCGCCATGCCCTCTCCCGGTTACGGCAAGTTGATGGTTGCCCCTCACAATTTGCGTGAGCACTTCACCGAATTGATCCAGCGCGAGATCAAGCACGCCAAGGCGGGCCGCCCTGCAGGCATTCGCGCAAAAATGAATCAGCTTCAGGATGCACGCATGATTCAAGAGCTCTATTCTGCAGGCCAGGCGGGGGTACCCATCAGCCTTAATGTCCGCGGTATATGCTGCCTGCGAGCCGGTATCCCCGGCCTGTCCGAAAATATTCGGGTTTTCAGTACACTTGGTCGCTTTTTGGAACACGGACGAATCTATCGCTTTGAAAACGGTGGCAACCCCGAATTTTTCCTCGGCTCGGCCGACTGGATGCGGCGAAATCTTGACCGCCGCATGGAATCCATGATGCCGGTTGGCGATCCGCAATTGAAAAAGGAACTTGAGCAATCTCTGGACGTATACGAAAACGACAACTGCTCGGCCTGGGACATGCAGGCCAACGGTGAATATGTGCTGCGATGTCCACGAAAAGGCGAAGAGCGCCGCTGCGCTCAAGATGTTTTTATCGACCTGATTGGGGGGCAATCGCAGGCAGGAGACGCGGACCATTGACGTCCTTGAGGCCTTTCGTCGAGCGATACCGGGGGTCACATCCTCCTCCGTGGTTTTCAGAATGACATAAATTGTGGTCAAGCACAAGCATCGATGACTTCTGGGTTAGTCGCTTCGCTCACAATTATTCCAATTTCGGGGTAAATTCGGAAATTCCAAAAAACCTATATATTCTCAGTAGATTGAGGAAATATCGAGACGTTTAATCATGCTTAAAGACCTTAAATACAATTTACCCGACGGATATGATGAAAGGCAATTCATTCGCAAACTGGCCGATTACTACACCCTGGAAAAAGAGCCTCCGATCGCCGAGCGGATTGGTTTTTTCGATACGTTCGACTGGCGCCTATTTAACAAGTCACTCGTTTTATATGGGGCCGGCAACAAGCTGCTCTTACGCAAACTGGCCAAAAGCGAGATTGTCCATACAATTGAGATTGGTTCATTACCTGTTTTTATTTGGGACTTTCCGGAAGGCAAATTAAAAAAACGTCTGGCACCGATCATAAAAATGCGGGCGCTTTTAAAGCTGGTTGATCTGTATTCGCAATCAACGACCTATCGTATTTTAAACCGGGATGAAAAAACAGTGGTGCGATTTGCCTACGAAGAAATCCGGCTGTCCCGTGATAAAAGTGGGCCCTCATTGGCGACGCATTTGTGGTTGAAACCGATTAAAGGGTACCCCAAATATTCACGCAATCTGGCCAAACAATTCGAAGAAGCAGGGCTTATCATCCCTAAGAAAGAAGATATTTATCTTAAAGCGCTGGAGGTCGTTGATAAAACGCCGGGTAGCTATACTGCAAAAATCAATATCAAACTCGACCCGGGAATGCACTCCAATGAAGCAACGAAAAACATTTTGCGCTTATTGCTCCAGGTGATAAGGATCAACGAAGCCTACATCGACAAGGACCTTGATACGGAATTCGTGCATGAATTCCGAGTGGCTATTCGCAAGACCCGTTCGGCTTTAGGCCAGATTCAGTGCGTGTTTCCAGCGAAGACGACCGAGCGGTTCAAGAAGGATTTTGCGTTTGTGGGAAAACTCTCCAACGATCTACGGGATTTGGATGTCTACCTTCTCAATGAAAATATTTAC
Organism: Desulfobacterales bacterium; assembly: GCA_050124355.1. Classification (GTDB taxonomy): domain Bacteria; phylum Desulfobacterota; class Desulfobacteria; order Desulfobacterales; family JAFDCJ01; genus JAFDCJ01. The sequence goes on from JASFFJ010000090.1 coordinate 4,141, forward strand.
AAAGCAATGCTTCCGCCTGTCTTGCGTGATGACATTGATCCGTTATTTGACTATTTACGGAAGAAACGATCCAGCGCCTTTCAGCAAGTCATCGGCGGATTAAAGTCTAAAAAGTATGGAAAGATATTAAAGGATTGGGAGGTATTTTTAAATCAGTCGCAGCAGGATGATGGAACAGCGCCGAATGCCGAGCTTCCCATCGTTGATTTGGCATGTATGAGAATCTACAAAAAATACCGAAGGGTTGTAAAGGCCGGCAACCTGATTCTTGAGAACGCCGAAGACGAGATGCTGCATGCCCTGAGAATTCACTGTAAGAAACTGCGATACTTGATGGAATTTTTTTCCAGTCTTTTTGACCGCAAAAAGATCAATGTCTTGATCGTGCAATTGAAAAAGCTCCAGGACAACCTCGGGGATTTTAATGATCTTTGTGTTCAGGAAGAATATCTTTTGAACATCACCAAGGAAATGCCCGCAACCCAACGACAGTTAAAAGAAACACTGGTGGCAATCGGCAGCCTGATTGGAACCCTGGACAGAGAAAGACAAATCGTGAAAGATGCGTTTGCTGAAACCTTCACTGATTTTTCGTCCCGAGCAAATAAAGAATTATTCAAAGAACTCTTCACTTCACAAATCCAACCCGGACACGCCGGAACCAAAAAGGATAAAGTATCACGAAAGCTTAAGAGTACGAAAACACGAAAATAGATTAAATGAATTTTGATATGGCCGCAAAAAGGCACAAAAAGCACAAAAATATAAGTACAGAACTTGTAATTTTGATTGGGTTAAAATGAATAATAAACGAAATTCTGACTCTTTCGAGTTCATGAATTGTGTTCTTTCCGGATTTCGTGTTTTCGTGATCAACATGCTGTTTCCAAAAATTGCAAAGAGATTACAAACAAGCTTCTATCAGGGTGCCTTATGACAACGCTGGCGATTTACAGCAATAAAGGTGGGGTGGGTAAAACCGCCGCCGCCGTAAACTTATCCTATCTGGCGGCCCAGTCAGGCGCGAAGACACTTCTCTGCGATCTCGATCCACAAGGCTCCGCAACCTACTATTTTCGCGTAAAACCCAAGATAAGATCCGGTGTTAAAGGGTTCATCAAAGGCGGCAAGCAAGTATATAAAAGTGTTAAGGGCACAGATTATGAAAACCTGGATCTGTTGCCGGCAGACTTTTCTTTTCGCAATTTAGATGTCACGTTTTCTATACTGAAGCGTTCAAAAAAACGACTGAAAAAAATTCTAAACCCTTTTAGGGCCGAATACGACTTAATTATTTTGGACTGTCCGGTTACCATTAGCATTCTGGCCGATAATATATTAAATGCTACTGATTACACCCTGGTCCCGCTGATTCCAACAACCCTGTCCGTGCGAACTTACAGACAATTGCTGGAATTCTGCCAAAAGAATAAATATGCCGTCAATCGGATTTACTCTTTTTTTTCGATGGTCGATCGGCACAAAAAAATGCACAAAGAACTCATGGCCACGGTGGCAGAGAAATTTAGCGGTATACTACAAAGCCCGATACCTTACTTGGCAGCCATTGAGAAAATGGGAATACATCGGGAGCCGGTTACGGTCTTCTCGCCGCGGTCTGCGGCGGCGAAATCATATCGAGACTTATGGCACAATATTCAAGGAACCATAAACAGAGGACACCATGGGTACGGAAATCGAGAGAAAATTTAAGGTCAAAAAGGGTGACTGGAGTGATCAGAAAGCAGCAACGTACCGCCAGGGGTATTTAAGCACCGTGAAAGAAAGAACTGTGCGAGTGCGCACCGTCGAGGATAAAGGCTATCTCACCATCAAAGGAATTGCAATTGGGGCCTCCCGGATGGAATTCGAATATGAAATTCCCCGTCAGGATGCCGATGCATTGCTAGAGATCTGTGAGAAACCACTCATTGAGAAAAACCGATACAAGGTAGAGCATGGCGGCTTTATCTGGGAAGTTGATGAATTCTTTGGGGAAAACCAGGGGTTAATTGTCGCTGAAATCGAACTGGAGAGTGAAGATCAAACTTTTTCAAAGCCGGATTGGGTAGGGGAAGAAGTCACCGGGGATCCCCGTTATTTCAACTCTAATCTTATAAAGAATCCGTATACGACATGGTAGATATTCTTCAATAAAGGAGGAAAATATGGCAAAAAAAAAAAAAGAGCTTTGCAAATGGAAGCAAGATGATATAAAGAAAAATCTTGATGAATTCAGTGATATCGTCAGAAGTCCCAAATTCGTATGTGTAAAGTGCGGCAGGGTAGCCAACAAAAAAAAATGGTTGCACAAAACCGCTGTTTTGAAATAGTGTATTTCGGCAATGATATCTTTAAATTCCAAAAAGTGTCATCTGCTATACTCAGCTAACACAATTCATAAACCACCGGCTATACCAGTGGGAATCTAAAAGGTTCTACCGTTACCGCGAGATCATGCTTGATGAGTGCAAACCTGATCGATGCCGGCGGTTAATGAATTGAGAAAAAAAGAATTTTTGCCAATCATGAAAACCATATATCTGGTCAGACATGCCAAATCGAGTTGGAAATATCCCAATTTGGATGATTTCGAAAGGCCCCTGAATAAGCGTGGTCGCAAGAATGCCCCGTTTATGGGAACCATTCTTAAGAAACTAAAAGTAGCACCAGACCTCATTTTATCCAGCCCGGCAAACAGAGCGTCCATGACGGCCAGGGTTATCGCCGATAAGATAAGCTATCCACTTGAGAACATTCTTTACAGCGAAGATATTTATGATTTCAGTGCGAATGCCCTCATCAACGTTATTAAGCAATTAGACGATGACGTCCACAAAGCGATGCTTGTCGGGCACAATCCGGCCCTGACCGAGCTATCCAACTATATCGGCGACAAGACGATCAGTAATATTCCAACCAGCGGGGTCTTTTGCGCCGAATTAGATATACCTACATGGGCTAAAATTAGCGACCGTTGCGGGAAATTAATTTTTTTTGAATACCCAAAAAAACATGGTTCGTAAACGTTTGCGGGTTCAAAAGCAACCTAAATCAGCGATCGCCAGCAGAGAGTGACCTGGACTCCTTCCCAGGGACCTTTCTTATATGCCTAGATCTGCTGATGGTCGCTGATATGTGAACTGTAGCGATGATACGTTGTCATAAAGTTGTCATAAAAGCTTAAAGGGAAAGCCGGATTGGCGGCCGGCTGGCATGTGAGATAGCACAGAAGGTACTTAACGGCCGAAAACATTGTTCTCCGGCATTTGTGCTTCGTAAAAACATGCCTTGGCTAAAATCATTAAAATGAGAGGAGGTTGCTGTGGCAAAAAAGAAAGAAGCAAAAGCGAAAAAGGACAAGGACAAGAAAAAAGCAAAGAAGAAAGATCAGAAAAAAGAAAATAAAGGTAAAAAGAAGGACAAAAAAGGCGGAAAAAAGAAATAGAATTTTTTCCGATGAACAAAAACCTAAGGGGCAATCCAGCCAATTCATCTGGATTGCCTTTTTTCTTCGATTGATTCAGCTCAAATTACCGATCCAGCACCAAAATAACCTTCCTTGACAAAAATATCCGTCTTCGATAATCGGATAGTGATAATTTCCATTCATTATATATTCCACCTGGGCTATGGTATAATTCATGTGGAAGCAAGGTATGATCTCAATACGGTAGATATTGGAAAAATATCTATTGGAAGGAGTCAACATGGCAAAAAAATCGGATAAAAACGTCCTTTTGGTGGCGGTAGATTTTTCACCCTATTCGGAGCAGGCCCTGTGTTTTGCCAGCCAACTGGCGGGAAAACTAAAGGCCCAGCTTCTGGTGCTCCATGTTATCCATGATCCTGCCGAAGCGCCGGGATTTTATGCTCAGAAAGGAAAAAAGAAAAAATTCCTCAAATCCATGGAAGAAGCCGCCGGAGAAATGATGGAAGCATTTCTTTTAAAAATGCGTCAGGCTTATCCCGATCAGGTGTCAATAAAAAAAGCCAAACCGCTATTGGTTGTGGGCACCCCGGTGACGCGGATTGTGGAAGTCGCTGAAAAGAAACAGGTCGGCATGATTATCATCGGAAGTCACGGCCGCACGGGATTAGCTCATTTGCTGGTTGGTTCGAAAGTCCAGCGGGTGGTCCAACTGTCACCCGTTCCGGTGACGGTCGTTAAAAAAACACCCGGAAAAGAAAATTTTTGCAATCCGGTATAAAGGAGATATGAAATGAAATCAATCAATACCTGTCGCGCCTTAGTACTGGTATTCATGGGAATATTTTTTTTCATGTTGATCTTACCCTTGCCTGCCCAGGCCGCCACTGCTTCAGACACTAAAGAAATCAGCTGGTTTTTCCTGGTTGTGGGGTTGCTCGGCGGGCTGTCCCTTTTTCTATATGGGATGGAAAGAATGAGTGACGCCTTAAAGAATGTGGCCGGGGAAAAAATGAAGGATATCCTGGGGATGCTGTCGAACAATCGTTTCATGGGAATGATCACAGGGGCGATCGTAACAGCGGTTATTCAGTCCAGTTCGGTCACCACGGTGATGCTGGTAGGTTTTGTAACCGCCGGCTTGATGTCGCTGTCTCAAACCATCGGCGTCATCATGGGCTCCAACATCGGCACCACTATCACAGCCCAGATCGTGGCATTCAAGGTAACCAAGTATGCCTTGCTGCTGCTGGCCATTGGCTTTGGCATGCTTTTTTCGTCTAAAAAAGAAAAAATCCAACAATACGGCTATATGATCATGGGATTGGGAATGATCTTTTTTGGGATGGGCGTGATGAGCGATGCCATGAAACCGTTAAGAACCTACCAGCCTTTTCTCGATCTAATGACCCAAATGTCCAACCCGGTGTTGGGTATTTTGGTAGCGGCCCTTTTTACGGCCTTGGTTCAATCCAGTTCAGCTACCACGGGGGTGATCATCGTGCTGGCGATGCAGGGGTTGATTAGTCTGAAGGCGGGTATCGCCCTGTCATTTGGCGCCAACATTGGAACGTGTGTGACGGCCTTTTTAGCCTCGATCGGCAAACCACGTGAGGCGGTGCGCGTATCCGTCGTGCATGTGCTGTTTAATGTGATCGGCGTGCTGATATTTTTGCCCTTTATCGGGCCCTTTGTCAAGTTCGTCGTGTCCATCTCGCCGTCACCGGCCGAAGGACTGAGCGGGCTGCAGGCCGCAGCCTCGGTGCTGCCGCGCCAGGTTGCCAACGCCCACACCATTTTCAATGTCACCTGCGCCCTTGTTTTTCTACCATTTGTTACAATTATTGCCCGAATCGTTTATCGCTTCGTGCCGGACAAACCTATAGAGGAGGTTGAAGAAATCCAACCGAAATATATTAGTGAAATGCTGCTGCATACCCCCAGTCTGGCCCTGGATGCCACCCGGCATGAAATCAAACGGATGGGCAAACGGGTGGATTTAATGAATACCGCCATGATGCCGGCCGTATTGACCGGTGGCAAGGAAAAACTGGAGACTGTGCGGGAAATGGATGAAGAGGTTGACGTCCTACACAAGCACATTATCAATTATCTGGCAGAAATTAGCAAGCTGAAATTGAATGAATACCAAACTCAAAAAATGATGAAACTCATGGAGACTGTCAATGACCTGGAAAACATCGGCGATGTGATCGAAGTCAGTCTGGTGGATCTTGGAGAAAAACGCGTTAAAAAAGGATTCAAGATCAGCGAAGCGACTCAGAAGGTCCTCAACACCGTTCATGTTGTTGTATCCGATGCGCTCAAAGCCGCTGTGCGCGGGGTTGTTGAAGAAGACAAGGAATATGCCACGCGGGTCATCACCATGAAATCTGATCTGAACCGTCTGGTCGAGCAGGCCGAATTGCATCAGGCCAAACGGCTGGTTTCCGCAGATTCCGGAAAATTTGTGGCCTACAGCGTGGAGGTGGACATTATCGAAAAGCTCAAACGGATTTACTATTACGCCAAACGCATGGCCAAAACAGTGGTTGAGATAGAGGATGAAAAAGCGGTTATGGAGGCAGCCTGAACCTGGGGTGATTAAATTCACCTGTAACTTGATGCATATAGACTTAACTTTTTACACCATTTTTGTTCCGAGAACCTGGTTTCAGGTGTCAGGTTTCGGGTGTCAGGAAAGGAAGACACAATCGCATATCCTGAACACTGACACCCGAAACCTGACACCCAAAAAGAGGAATAAAATTGGGATAAAAATTAAAGGCCCCATTATGAGTATTTTCGCCATCTCAGCCTGAACCCCAATGTTGCAATGCTAAGGTGAGGTATTAAGGAAGGATCGTAAATATTAAACAAATAACGGAACTATAACCAATAAAAAGGAAATATAAAGTTTGCCAGAAGTTCTTGAAAGTCTCGGCCCTGGAGTGATGGATTACTGGAGTGTTGTAATAGAAAAGCATCAGTTTTTAGTCATTAGTCCAACACTCCACCACTCCAATATTCCGTAATTAATTTAAATCGAAGCTTTCGTGCTTGATTACCTTTTTATGCATTATAAATTCGATAAATAATAATGGCACAATCCGGATAAGGGTTATGTTTTCCCCTTTATTTTTTCGATGGTCAGCAATCCGACCAGCTTGTCTTTGTCCAGCACCGGCATGTGGCGGATGCGCTTTTTTGTCATCAATGATAAACACTTGCCCACTTTATGGTCAGGGCTGACGTAAATGACATCGGAGGTCATGATGTCCCGGACCCGGGTTTTCTTGGAGCTTTTGCCCTTGAGGATCACCTTGCGGGCGTAATCCCGTTCGGAAAAAATTCCCACCATCTTGTCCTTTTTAACTACCACAAGAGCGCCGATTTCTTTTTTTGCCATCTGCGCCAGGGCATCGAAAACAGTCTCATCCGGTGAGACGGTGTTGACATCGCGCCCAATGGAATCTAATAGTTTTTTAACGCGCATAATGATCTATTCTTTTCTCCGGGTTGTTTTTTTTGCCCATACCGATTAAATCAAGAAAGCCCTTCATCAGTGACTGACGGTCTCAAAAATTTCGTAAAAGGTTCTTTCTCCGATCAGAGAATCCACCTTGCCCTGCAGGTCCCTTCTTTCTTTGCTCTGCGACCATTTCTGCCAGTCGTCAGCTGTCTCCCACTTGCTCACGACCATGTAGTCTTCAGGATCATCGAGGCTTCTTAATGTTTCGCCGGAAATGTAGCCGGGTTGTTTTTTAGCATGAGTTCGCAGTTCTGCTAGAAGTGGAATCAGTTCCTCGTGCTTATCCGTTTGCCATTTGCGTTTAATGATCACTTGAATCGGCATGTGTCCTCCTTATTCTTATTAGAGTAATGTTAATTTGCATAGCCAAATCGTGCATGGATTAACACAATTTAGGGGCTTTGCTCCAATTGGAATAGTGGAGTGATGGGATAATGGAATGATAAGTTTAAAGGAATTTTGTCTATTCACATTTATAACCCAGTATTCCATTATTCCAGATAGCTATGATTTTGATCTGTCCTCTTATAGCCATATAATATCGATATGTTATAGAAATTTTTAAATGTCAAGTTATCCCGGTAATTCCACACCCGTCATTAAATGGTCTTCCATGAATCTGATTTCATCAATGCCTGATACCAAGATCTCAGGATCGGTTTTAAGCTCCTCTGCGGATATCTTGCCGTTATACTCAACTTTGGACAGAATATGTTTGATGCAGTTGAGTCTGGCCTTTTTCTTGTTGTCGGAACGAATAATTGTCCATTGCGAAATGGTTCGATTGGTTTCATTGAGCATCTGGAACTTCCTTACGGTATAATCATCCCACCTTTCCTGAGCCTCTCTATCAACCGGAGAAATTTTATATTGTTTCAAAGGATCCGTTTCTCTCGACTCAAACCGGCGAAGCTGCTCCTCTTTGGAAACAGAGAAAAAAAACTTAAACAGAATAATTCCGTTTTTGACCAGCATTGACTCAAGCATGGGTGTGTCTTTTAAAAAGCGCTTATTTTCCTCATCCGTGCAGAAACCCATGGTGGGTTCAACCATGGCGCGGTTATACCAGCTGCGGTCGAAAAGAACGATTTCACCACCTGAGGGAAGGTGTTGGATATATCGCTGGAAGTACCACTGCGTCCGTTCCCTGTCGCTGGGTTTTAGAAGTGCCACCACCCGGGCACCGCGAGGATTCAAATGTTCAATAATTCTTTTTATGGTACCGCCCTTGCCGGCGGCATCGCGCCCTTCAAATAACATCAACACTCGCTGCTCGTTGGCGATAACATGTTTTTGCCATTTTAAGAGCTCTATTTGCAGCTTTTTCAACTCTTGCTCATATGCCAGGGTGAATTTTTTAACCCAAACCGGCTGCCGGTTTTTGGTTTTTTTCTTATCTTTATTCTTAAAGGCGGTGTGTTCGGATAATTTCGTCTTCAGCTTTTTAGGTTTCTTTTCGCTTTTTTCGCTTATCTCCTTTTTGGCCTTGGATAAATCCATTTCCTTCACCGAATTCGGTTTCGCTTCTTTGTGTTTTACACTTTTGGAATTCGATTTCTTTTTCGGTTCTCTTGCCATCTTTTTCCCTCCTTTGGTTTAGTCGCTAAACGCCATTATCGCGACCATCCGTTGTTGAGGACTGTAGACTAGTTTTCTTCCATCTGGCGCAGATACTCGATCCTGGATAGTCCATTAAGGAATTTCGGTCCGGGAAATTAGGCCAGGGATTTACCATATTTTTTCTGCTGGCTTTTCATTAGGATTAATTCTTTGTCTCCCGGAATTACGATTTTCGGATCCGTGGTGAAATCCAGTTTCTTGCTTCTACCCCTGTATTTGACTGCATTGAGAATAACCTTCATGGTTTCACGTCGGGCTAAATGCTTATCGTCCGATCGAATGATATACCAGGGTGTTTTTTTTGAATGGGTTCTTTTCAATAGAATATATTTTTTTTCGGTAAATTCGTCCCACAAATCCTGGGCCTGCAGGTCGACCTCTGATAGTTTCCACTGCCTTAGGGGATCATTCTTTCTTCTTTCAAAACGTCTGGCCTGTTCTTCCTTACTTACCGAAAAATAGAGCTTGACCAGTATGGTCTTGCCATTATCTTCAAGGAAATTCTGCTCGTAAGTAATAACTTTTTTTAAAAACCGCTTGTATTGGTTCTGAGTACAAAAGCCCATCACCGGTTCAACCAGGGCACGGTTGTACCAGCTTCGGTCAAACAAAACGATCTCGCCGGCATGGGGAAAGTGTTCGATATAGCGTTTGATATGGAGCTCTGTTTTTTGCTGTTCATTGGGTTTGCCTAAGGCGACGGCATGATATCTTTTTTCATTCATATAGCGTGTTACCCGTCGGATGGTCCCGCCTTTGCCGGAGGCGTCACGCCCGTCGAAAAGGATGACCATTTTTTTTCCGGTCCGCTCCAGATGACGCTGCATTTTAATAAGCTCGGCCTGGTAAGGTTTTAATTCCTCAGAGTTGTAATATTTTTCCAGGACCGCCTGGACGATCTCTTCTTTATCCTTTTTTTTGAGGACTCTTAACACCTTGCGAACCTGTTTGCCGGGGGTTGCATGCGCACTTTTCGACTCAACTTTTTGCACAACCTCCCTGATTTGAGCCGTTGCTCCGAACCCCTTCTTTTCTAGCAACACCCTACATTCATTTTCCTTTTCTTCGGCGGATTCCATGGCTACCCCACTTTAGTTTAATTTTTTCCCAATTTGAAACATCTTAGTATAAATATTCGGTAGGCGATTTTTTTTCAGGCTTTTCACCACCTTTTTGACAGGATACGGGATCCGAAAATGCTCAACGCCTATTTTCCTTTTAGAAATCTTTAGAATTGCAAAAGATACGCGATAATCACCATCAAACATACGTCCCGTGCTACCCGGATTGATGAAATGGACCCCATTTACAACTTTATAATACGGCATATGGGAATGGCCCATGATATGGATTTGACAGGCAGCGTTCCTGGCCAACTTATGGAAACGCGCTTCTGGAGCATCCGGAAACAGCTCTTCATCCGGATCATCGCAGGTTCCATGAAATACACCGATGCGAAGCGGGCCCACGGTCAAACCTGCTTGTTCGGGTAATGACTTCAGGTACGTTATATTCTCGGGAAGCAAGTTTTCAGATGTCCAAAAGTACATGACCCGCTTTTCTTTTTTTTTCGGTTTTCTTAATTTTTTGCCGTTTAGGATCCTTAACACCCGCCGATCCGTGTTGCCGAATATACAGATGGTTTTTTTTCTCTCACGAAACCATTGGATCGTTTCATTGGGAAACGTACTGTAAACGGTGAAATCTCCTGTATTGATAATGTGATCAAATCGGTCGGGCTTGGTATACTTTTCGATCGCTTTTAAAGCCGGATAATTGGCGTGAATATCACCCAGCAGCAGTATTTTCTTCATTCTTTCAGGAATCAGCTTTTTTTAGTGTTTTCGATAACGATTGAATCTCCTGAGCTAATTGTTTATACATTTTCTTCTTGGGTTTTTTTCTTACATCTTTCAAGGTTGCATTCAACGCATCGGCGTTTTTAATGATCTTTTTCGTAACCGCTTTGGAAAGGTCTCCCCGGATTTGAGCGACCCCATCGAGGCGGGTTTTGAGCGTTTTGGATCGTTTTTTAAAATCGATGTATGAGCTCAGATACTTCTTTTTTCCCAGCGGTTTTAGATGTTCCGTCGCAGTTTTTAATTGTTTTTTTAAAACTTTGATCTGTTTACCTAATTTTTGGCTGACCTCTTTGGTGCCCTTTATTTTAGGGGCCACGGTTTTTGTCGGGGCTGCTTTTTCAGGTTTTTCTCCATACGATTCGCTGACAGCAGCCTTGATTAATTTTGCATAATGCTCGCCGATGGTTTCGATCCTGGCCAGTTTTTCCAGCGGCGTTTTACTAAGCTGGCTGATGGTGGTGATCCCGGAATCGTTGAGCAATTTCATACGTGCCGTACCAATGTATTTCACCTGAGTCAGATCGTCTTTTTTCATAATTTTCTCCTTTCGCTACGGCCAACACCCCAAGCCGGTTTAGGTCCACGAATTTCTGCTAAACCTCCTTATCGTTGAAAACCGCTATCGATTTAGACGACACCAACCCCAATCTTGCCTTAACAACAAATCTTATAATAGCTACCAGGGGTTGTTATATCCGCTTTTATTGTGAACTCATCAATTTCTGGATATCCCCTTTGGTGCGCTCATAGGATGGGATCAATTTTACAATGTTGTTTGCCCTTTGGTCTTCGCTTTCAGCGTCGCCCCCAACAGTGTGGGAAAGCCGGTGGAATTCAGAAACCGTATTGTTCAGCCGCAGGCAAACGGTGCCCGATCCGTTGGCGGAATTAACCCTTTCCCCGCCTGGCGGGATCACAGATCTGATTTTATAAATTTCGGTGTGTATATTGGCTGCAAAGGCCAAAGGGCTTTGGAACGTTAGGTTAC
>JASFFJ010000091.1:0-15469 GCA_050124355.1 Desulfobacterales bacterium
TGCCGGTTCAAGTCCGGCCTTCGGCACCAATTTTTAAGGCATCTGGAATATACTCAGGTGTCTTTTTTTAGTCCGCCGGTTTATACTCTCCAAACATTTTCGAATCAACAGACACCTGTTATACCCCATCGAGGTTGTGGCTTGTTTTATTCAAATATGAGCGTGCTGACACTTATTATTCTGGCAACTTACGCGGCTCAAATCATTCAGATATATTTTTTCACGGTGCCCAGCGCAGGATCGACCGTCGAAATGCTGTTCAAGGTAAAAAAAGATCCCGCCCGCGCTGATTATCATCCCGCGGCCGCAGCCATTCGATCGCATTTCAAAATGACGGTGCTGATCCTGGCGACCCTCACCGTAACAACCACGTCAATGATCCCGCTTATCACCATTGTCTATCCCCCGATTTTCAAGTTGCTGGTCCCATTAACGGCAAAGCCGTCGGCGCTTATGAAAACGACCAGCATTTTATTGCTGGTTTCGGGCAACGTTTTAACTTATGTGGCGGTGGTTACGCTGCGTTCACATGTAAGCTTCCATCCATTCGGCGAAACTACCCGGCTGCACACATCCGGTATTTACGCCAGCTCCCGAAATCCGATTACCGTCGGTTTGACCCTTATTTACGCAGGATTTTTTTTGGCGCTGCCTTCCGCAATAATGTTGTTCGGATTTATCGTCTTTTTATTGAACTCGACCTATCGGGTAAAAATGGAAGAAACCTACTTGCAGCGTGCATTTGGTGAAGATTATCTACAATATCGACGACAGGTGCGAAAATATATTCCGCCAACAGGGGGATTCATCCTGTCAGCCGGCTTTCTCAACGTGCTCATGAATATCCAGTATCCGGCAACCGGTTTGCCGTTAGGGACGCTTTTCAAACCCTCGCCGGAAGCGTTCACGATCATGTTGATCATATGGTTGACAGCCATCTTGAGGATACGGTTCCAGGCTGCAGTCTATGTGCCGTTGACCGCTTTAACGATATTTCTGCGTTTATTCCGACTGGGCGATATCTTAGTGCCGATGTATTTTTTCAGGCCGTTTAATCTGTATCTGGACTCCCGGTTTGTTCCGGATCTGCTTCACCTGCTCTATACAACAATGACCCGCGAGGCCTTCTTCTTCTGGATCATTGCAGCAGCAGCCCTGTTGGTGGCGACAACCTGGCTCCTCTGGCTCTCATTTAAAACCCTTTTCAACTACCTGGAGATGCCTCGCATCCGTAGCTGGATCGTGGGGATAGTGATGGTCAGCGTCGTTGTCCTGCCACAGATTCCAAACGGAATTCTCTTCGATCACGACCGGCTCTTCAGCCGGAGCTTTTTTCCACGGGTAATCGAAGAATTCGATTTCATTCTACAGATAAAAGGAATCCGCGCCAAACATTCGGCGGTAATCGAATCAGCCCTGCAGAAGAATCGAACAACGCCGTCATCGTTGGACAAACTAAACGGTGCAGATGTATATCTGTTTTTTATCGAATCCTATGGTCATACCATCTTCGGAGATATACGCCATTTTCCGAAAATAAAGCCCGATCTGGTGGCCCTAGAAAAGATGTTGAACGAACAAGGATTTGAGGTCGTATCCAATTTTTTCGACTCACCCACTTACGGCGGATCTTCGTGGCTGGCCCATGCAACCCTTGCCAGCGGCGTTCACATCAATAATCAAATGCGCTACAATTTATTAATTACCTCGCAGGTCAAAACACTGGCCCGTTATTTCAATGCGGCCGGGTACCGCACGGTGCGGGCGATGCCCGGTACACAGTGGCCCTGGCCGGAGGGTGAATTTTATGGATATCAGGCCAAATACTATGCCTGGCACTTCGACTACCAGGGTCCCATGTACGGCTGGTCGACAATGCCCGACCAGTATGTACTCGACTTTATTCGACGTCGCGAAATGGAAACTACGAACCAACCCCTGTTCATTGAATTTATCCTGGTCAGCAGCCACGCGCCCTTTCACCGCCAGCCTCCCTATCTGGAAGATTGGTCGCGTATCAATAACGGCGCTATTTACCATGATTTAAACACCGTCACCTTCCCAATTGTGTGGCCTGATTTGACCAACGCCTCCGAGGGATATGTGTCCGCCATCCGCTATGACTTGACGGTCATTACTGCCTTCATTCGGCAGTATATCCGCAAGGATGCATTGATCGTCATACTGGGAGATCACCAGCCGAATGTTCAATTGACCGGCAAACACCAGCCCTGGCTGGTCCCGGTGCATGTCATCAGCCGCAATGCTGAACTTCTAAATCCCTTTCAAGAACGGGGATTCCAACCCGGTCTCATTCCCGAGCAGCCTCCACCCTATCATGGGATGGATAGCTTTCTGTTTGATTTTTTAGCAGACTTCAGCACAGCGGATAATTAATTGTTGGTGGTGAATGATGTAGATGTTGTGAACGACAAACTGCCATACCGGTTTAGCAGCCATATTGAACTATCCCTAATTTTTTCTTGAAATTAAAATTTTATAACAATATAAGAGGAAATCCGTCAGCAACTAAGCCCGTACGACAAAACATTATCCACTGATTTGGGTTTGAAATCTGAAAACGACCAGCTAACTCAACTGGCCGAAAACGAAATAACCAACCTCAAGTAAACCCTGACCCATTTGGATATCCGCACAGGGATGAAGATTGTTGAAGGGATTAGAAGTGCAAGGCACCTGTTTATTTATGGATTTGGCGGAAGTACTTTTTTGGCAGGCAAGCTCATCCATTCTCTTGAAACCATATTGGAAAAACACATTTTACTCGCCAAGGTGGATTTCTAGACCCTTAATTAGCGCTGGGGGGACCATGCAGCCGGTAATTGCCATTCACGGAGGGGCCGGGGTAATAGACAAATCTACGCATCAGCTTATTGCGGACAACTACATCGAAGGGCTCACCGAGTCACTGACTGCAGGCCTTGAGGTTTTGCAAGCAGGCGGCAGCGCATTTGATGCCAGCATTAAAGCCGTGATGATCATGGAGGACAATCCACTTTTCAACGCGGGTAAAGGCGCCGTCTACACCAAGGATGAGGCTCACGAACTTGAAGCTGCCGTCATGAATGGCGCAAACCTGGAAACCGGGGCCGCCTGTGGCCTGGAGCACGTGAAAAATCCAATTCTGCTCGCCAAGGCAGTCATGAAAAAATCACCATATGTCTATATGTACGGTAAGGGCGCGGAGGCGCTGGCCAATAAGTGCCGGCTTGAGATGGTCGCTCAGTCCTATTATGATGATGAAATCCGCCATGCCCAGCTTCTCAAAATCTTTGAGACTGGCGGGTTAGCCCGGGACCATGACATCTCTATTCAATATCCCAAAGGCACGGTCGGTGCCGTAGCCCTGGATTCAAACGGCAATCTCGCCGCAGCGACCTCCACCGGCGGTCTAAACGGCAAAGCTTCCGGACGTATCGGGGATACTTCCGTCATCGGAGCCGGCACCTACGCGGACAACCGCACTTGTTGCATTTCCTGCACCGGTTTTGGTGAACAATTCATCCGTATAGCGGCTGCCCACGATATACACGCTCGCATGCTCTATAAAAACGTGTCGCTGACACAGGCCGCGGATGAGGTGGTCTTTGGCGTATTGCCGCCGGATACTGGCGGCTTGGTGGCCGTGGATAAACACGGGACGGTGGCCATGCCTTATAACACCAAGGGCATGTTCAGAGGATACGCCAAGGGGGATGGTGAGTTGCAAGCATATATCTGGGAATGAACACCGATCCTGGCGAAAGGTTGTGCTCGAACTCGGGGATTTGTTTGTAAGGCTAAAATTTAAATGCAACTAATGGTGAAAGGGGGTGATAGCAGGGTCCAAGGTGCAATTAACCCATTTGTTGCAACGTTGGGGTTACTGATCAAAAGTTTTGAAATCTTGCATACCAAATTATCGAAAAGGAGAAAGAGATGAAATTATTCAACGGTTTTATAAGCGCTTTAGTTGTCAGTGTCTTTGTATTATCTGGCATACTTGCCAGCACACCGGCCATGGCTGCCGATTATGCCAAGCAAATTATCATGGCCCGAAATGAGGACTCACGAAATCTGGACCCGGTAACCCAAGACGGTAACGTCAATATCTGGATGTTCAACCTGGTGTTAGAAGGCCTCGTAAAGACCAATAACGAAGGTACCAAGATCGAACCTGCTCTGGCCGAAAGCTGGGATGTCAGCGAGGACGGTCTGACCTGGACATTCCATCTGTTGGAAGGCACCAAATTTTCCGATGGTACCCCGGTCAAAGGTGAGGACTGGGTGTGGTCTCTACTCAGGGCGCGTGACACCGAAGAGAGCACCTGGAAATTCGCCCTGGAAGCGGTTGCCGATGTTACAGCTCCCGATGATAAAACCGTTGTCGTCAAGTTGAAGGAGCCCTGGGCGCCTATTCTGGCTGACCTGGCAATGTTTAACTGCACCGTGCAATCCAAAGCCTACTACAATAAACTCGGCGCGCAAGCATATACCCAAAAGCCGCTGGGAACCGGCCCATACATGTTCGCCGAGTGGAAAAAAGGCGAATACATGATACTGAAAAAGAACCCTCACTATCGCGTGGTGGGCCTGCCCAAAACCGAAACGATCAGGGTCAATGTGGTTCCGGATGACAACACCCGCGTGATGCAGCTACAAGCCGGCGCCGTGGATATCATCACTTTTGTTCCCTATAACCGCATGAACGAGCTTAACAAGGATCCAAATTTGAAAGCAGTCGGAGTTCCTTCGACCTCCACCCGCTACATCGTGCTCAACAACAACGTAAAACCCTTTGACAACGTGAAGGTCCGAAAGGCCTTGCAACACGGAACCAATAAAGAGGCCATCGTGGCTTTCGTTCTGCACCAGTATGGCGAACCGGCCAAGGGTTACGCCCCCAAATCCGGCCTTTATTACAATGATGATCTCAAGCCCTATGAATATGATGTCGCCAAGGCCAAAAAGCTGCTGGCTGAAGCCGGTTATCCCAACGGCTTCAAGACCGAAATTCTGGTTCGTTCGGGCAATGCGGTGTACGAGCAAATCGCCACCATCTTAAAGGAACAGTGGGCCCAAATCGGGGTGCAGGCTGACATCCAGTCGCTGGAAAGCGCCACCGCGGTGGCCAAATACCGGGCGATGAATCACCAAGTTACTCTTTCCGGCTGGACAAACGACATCAACGACCCATCACAACAAGTCAACTATGTAGTGCTACCGGGCAAGGCCCACAAATATTATACGGACTGGACCGATACCAAGGCTGCAGCGATAGCCGAAGCTGCCAACCGCGAGCTGGATCCAGCAAAGCGTGAAAAGATGTATAAGGAAATCCAGGCGATTCATTACGACGAATCTCCCATGATTCCGGTATTCCATGCCACTTACCCCGTGGCCATGAAAAAGAGCATCAAGGGTTTCGTGCAGACGCCGCTGGGCAACTACCGTTTTGAAAACTTGGTAAAGGAACAATAGTTAGGTAAATTGGATATGGGATTGGGTCGGTGTCCGGCGGTTGCAAACAAGCCTGGTTCCGGCCTGTCCCCATCTTTTCAACCGCATGGCCATCAATCAACTAAAGGCTCTTTATCTTTGTGCCCATACATTGTCAATTTTATATAAAGACCGATAGACCGCAAAATGGACGAACTCAATTATATCATTAAGCGTGTGCTTCAGATCATTCCCGTCCTGTTGATCATCACTATCTTGATTTTTATCATGATCCGCCTGATACCCGGTGACCCGGCGACGGTTTTGCTGGGTGATAAAGCCACACCGGAGCTGGTGGCCGCCCTCAAACACAAGATGGGCCTGGATAAGCCCATCTATATGCAGTATTTGATTTTTATGAAAAACCTGCTCACCATGAACATGGGCGACTCGCTGCTGTTCATCGTGCCGGTATCCGATCTATTGAAAGAACGTCTGGTTCTCACCGGTCTATTAGCCTTCATGGCAGCCATTTTCTCTGTCTTGATCAGTTTCCCCTTAGGCTATATCGCAGGCACAAATAAAGACAATGCCAAGGACACGGCCATCCGCACCGGCACCTTGGTGGCACTTTCCATGCCACAGTTCTGGGTGGGCCTGTTGCTTTTAATGTTGTTTGGCGTGGAGTTGAGATGGCTGCCGGTCGCAGGCTGGGGAGACACCTGGCCCCAGCATATAAAATCCTTGATCCTGCCGGCCCTGACCCAGGCCCTGACCACCTCGGCTCTGCTCACACGCAATTTGCGCAACAATGTGGTTGATGTGCTTCAGATGGATTATGTGGATTTCGCCCGCAGCAAGGGGTTGAAAGAGAAAGCGGTGCGTTCCCGGCACGTCATCCGCAACGCCTTGATTACGACGGTTACGCTGCTATCCATGCAGATGGCATATATGCTCGGCGGCAGCATCATCATAGAAACGGTGTTTGCCTTGCCGGGGGTGGGGGCCTTGATGGTCCAGGCGATTTTCAGCAGGGACTATGCCGTTGTGCAGGCAGTGGTTTTTGTGTTCGCGTTTTTCGTTCTTTTGGTGAACTTGATCACTGACATATCTTATTCATTTTTGGATCCCAGAGTCAGGTTGGAATAGACAGATGGCTACGGCAATGGAAAAAACAGTTTTGGCTGCAAGCGCGGATACGGCGATTTCAGAAAAGAAGAAGATCCCGTTTTGGCAAAGGAGCACATCATTGAATATCGGTGTGTTACTGGTCCTATTTATATTGGTGCTATCGGCTTTTCCTGGGTGGTTTGCAACGCACGATCCCAATGCCCAGAGTTATGAGACCATTTTGCAACCTCCCTCCATGAAGAATTATTTTGGTACGGACAACTTTGGCCGCGATATGTTTTCCCGCGTCATCTGGGGAACCCGGGTGGATCTGGTGATAGGCGTTTTTGCCACCGTGGTTCCCTTAATCACCGGCAGTATCCTTGGCTTATTGGCCGGGTACTATGGCGGCTGGATCGACACCCTGACCATGCGCCTGCTGGACATTATCATGGCATTGCCATTCATGGTGCTCATCATCGCCATTGTGGCAATCATCGGCCCGGGAATCATGAACCTTTACATAGCCATATGGATGGTCGGCTGGAAATACTACACCAGACTGGTCCGGGCTGAGGTGCTGGTGGCTAAAAACGCTGAGTATGTGCAGGCGGCCAAGGTGCTTGGCTATAGCGATGTCAGGATCATCATCCGCCACATTCTGCCCAACGTGATCAGTGCAGCCATTGTATTTGCGGCGGCGGACGTGGTGATGTGCATGCTGGCCGGTGCATCCATGAGTTTTCTGGGTTTGGGAGTACAGCCGCCGACGCCTGAATGGGGTGCTTTGATCGCCGGCGGCCGGGCTTACATATCAAGCGCCTGGTGGATGACCGCTTTCCCGGGGCTGTTTTTGGTGATCGCCGGTACCGGCTTCAGCATGCTCGGAGACGGCCTTGCCGACATCCTAAGAACCAAAGGACGCTAAGCGTAATTTTGGAAGCGATAGGGCACTTACACCGCCATGAACAAGTGTCTGTATTGTTTTCCCATAGATAGTAAAGCTGGCCAATGACTGAATTGTTGAAAGTAAGAGATTTACAGACCCATTTCTTCACCAAGGAAGAAACCATTAAAGCGGTGAACGGGGTGAGCTTTGACCTGCGGGCCGGTGAGACCTTTGGCCTGGTAGGCGAAAGTGGCTGCGGAAAAAGCGTGACATGCCGGTCAATCGTGCGCCTGATCCGGCCGCCGGGGGAAATTATCAGCGGCACTGTTTACTACAATGGGGTCGAACTCAATAGCCTGTCCGAAGAAAAAATGCGCAAAATCAGGGGCAAAGAGATCGGGATGGTCTTTCAGGAACCCATGACCGCCCTCAATCCGGTTCTGCGGATAAAGGAACAGATATTCGAAGCTTTTGAGGGCAGAGGCTACCCAAAGGGTGAAAAGTATGACCGGGCTATACATGCGCTTCAAATGGTGGGCATTCCTTCGCCCAGGGAGCGGATAGAAGAATATGCACACCAGTTCAGCGGCGGTATGCGGCAAAGGGCCATGATTGCCATCGCCCTGGCTGCCGAACCCAAAATTTTGCTGGCTGATGAGCTTACCACCGCTCTTGATGTCACCATACAAGATCAGATAATGAAGCTCCTTAACCATCTGCGCCAGCAATTGGGCATGAGCATCATACTCGTTACACATGACCTGGGGGTGGTCGCCCAGATGTGTGACCGCTTGGCGGTTATGTATGCCGGATATGTCATGGAATTATGTGATGTGGTCACTCTTTTCGCATCACCAAGGCATCCTTATACCTATGGGCTGATATGCTCCCTGCCCCAAAGTAATGTTATTGGACGCAAACTGAAGCCTATCGGCGGGTCACCGCCGGATCTGGGCGCCTTACCCTCAGGCTGCCCCTTTGTGCCCCGTTGTGAATTTAAAGAAGACCTGTGCAGCCAAACCTTGCCGGAATTGCAGGAGATCAAACCTGGACATTTCTCACGATGCCATTGCCTTGAGAAGATGGACCGTGTACCCGGCATAATCGATGCATGAGAATGCGCAAGTTAAGTGCTTCGATTCGCAATTACAGTCACGTATTATTTAATTTGAGAATCGCTAATAATGCTCACTCAGCACTAAATCCTGAGTGAATAAATACGTTATCGTATTTATGAATCGATGGATTAAGGACCCATCCGGTATGAATCAGGCAACCGATACCCAACCACCGATTCTGGAGCTTGAGAACGTATCCAAGAAGTTTGTCTTGAAACAACCGATTCTGGACAGATTGCGGGGAAAGCCCGTGCGCTCCGTGCATGCGGTTGATGATGTCAGTTTCAGCATCCAGCAGGGTGAAAACCTGGGCCTGGTGGGTGAAAGCGGATGCGGCAAAAGTACCTTGGCCCGAACCATCAGCAGACTCTACAAACCGGACCAAGGCAGAATTCTATTCGATAACAAGGATTTGGCCTCACTATCCGGAGTTGAACTGCGCGAAGAGCGCAAACGCCTGCAAATGATCTTTCAAGACCCATATTCATCCCTGAATCCGCGCATGTCCGTCAGGGATATGCTCACCGAATCCCTAAGGGTCCATGAAATCTGCGACAAGAATAATATGGAAGCTTACATGGCTGGCCTCCTTGAACAGGTGGGCATGAGCATTAACATCGCAGACCGTTTCCCCGGGGAATTTTCAGGGGGCCAGCGTCAGCGGCTGGGCATTGCCCGGGCGCTGTCCGTCAGCCCTACCTTCATTATCGCCGATGAACCTGTATCCGCCCTGGATGTTTCGATACAGGCCCAAATCATCAACCTGTTAGGTGAATTACAGGAATCATTAGGGTTGACGATTCTTTTTATTTCCCACGATTTGCGGGTGGTGCAGCATATTACCCACCGGGTGGCCGTGATGTATCTGGGCAAGATCATCGAACTATCCCCCACCGCCAAGCTATTCCAGCAGCAATACCATCCTTACGCCAAGGTGCTGATCCAGGCCGCGCCAGTGCTGGATCCCCGGCAGCGTAACCAGGATACGGCCATCGATGGAGAACCGCCCAGCCCCATTATTTTACCATCGGGATGCCGATTTCATCCCAGATGCAAGTATGTACAAGATAAATGCAAATTAGTACTGCCCGAACTGATTCAAGTGATTCCCGGCAGATGGGTGGCATGCCATTACCCATTGATCTGAACCAGTAGTTCTGAATTTAGGGTGTGAAAAAATGAAAATCTGTGAAATGAATTGGATGCAGGTGGAGGAGTATCTGAAGCGGGACGATCGTGCCGTCGTTCCCCTGGGCAGCACCGAGCAGCATGCCTATCTGAGCCTTTGCACCGATAGCATCTTAAGCGAAACCGTGTCTGTGGATGCAGCTGAAACATTGGGGATACCAGTGTTTCCGGTACAGTCCTACGGATTGTGCTCCTATTTCAACGCATATCCCGGTACGGTTACCCTGCGCCTGGAAACTTACATACACTTAGTCCGGGATATTTTGGATGGACTGGCCAACAGTGGATTCAAACGCATTCTTCTGGTCAGCGGCCATGGCGGCAATGAGCCAGCCCTTTATGAGTCCATCGAATGGATGAGCGACAATCCCGGGATACAAGTCAAATTCTACCAGTGGTGGAAAGGTGAGCGCTTCTTGGAGGCTGTCAAAAAGGTGGACCCGATCGGCAGCCATGCTTCCTGGTTTGAGAACTTCCCATTCACCCGCATAGATGATGTTACCTACCCTGACAATCAAAAAATTATTCCGGACCGGACCAATATGGCTCGCCTGGTAGGCGAAAAGCTCAAGGAGTTTTTGGGTGATGGCAATATGGGCGGTGTCTATGAGCACTCTGATGATGACATGGCCTCGATTTGGAAAACTGCCGTGGCCGAAACCCGTGACATGATGGAGAAAGGTTGGGACTGATGAAGAAATTTCTGGTGTGGAGTTCCGGTGCCATAATACCGAAAACGGCACCCGCTTTTTAAGCACTGATAATCTGGATCTGCTAATGGAGGTAATGTCGTGAATGTCGAATTTCCCGGAAAAACCGTCATCGTTACCGGCGGCGCCCATGGTTTTGGCCGGGCCATAGCGCTTAATTTTGCCGAGCGCGGAGCCAAAGTGTGGACCTGCGACATATTGTCTGAAGGCTTACAGGAAACAAAACGTATGGCCGAGGGACATGGCGGGAGCCTGAGGGTACGCACGGTGGATATAACAGACCCCGATGCCGTAAAGGCTTTTTGCGGCGAAGCGCGGAACACAGACGGCCCGATTCAGATTCTGGTTAACAATGCCGGAGGTGTTCTGGGTCAGGTGGGGCGCCCCCTGGAGGAGATCACACCAGAACAATGGTCCTCAATTTTTCAGGTCAACACCAGTGGTACCTTCTATTTTTGTCAAGCTGTAGCGCCGGACATGAAAAAGGCAAAAGCAGGTCGCATTGTAAACATCTCAAGCGGTGCGGGCATCAAAGTAAGCCTCACGGGGATTCAGGCATATGCCTCTGCAAAAGCGGCTCAGATTGGACTATCCCGGCAACTGGCTCACGAACTGGGCCCCTTCGGCATCACGGTTAACAATATTGCACCCGGTTTTGTACTCAGCAACCCTACCACTCAAAAACAGTGGGAAGCTTACGGTGAACAGGGGCAAAAGGACCTGGTGGGTCGGATAGCCTTGAAACGTTTGGGATCGCCGGACGATATTGCACATGCCGTCATGTTTTTTGCTTCTGAATATGCGGGATGGATAACCGGGCAGATAATTTCAGTGAGTGGCGGCATTTAAACCGGCAGTGGAGATGAACCCGGCCGCCAAAAGTGTGCAATCTGAACTTTGATCATATAGGAATTAATGTCATGAATATACTCCGAGTGAACATGAGTCGACTTGAAACCACATTATCCCCTCTTCCGCAAAAGTGGATATATCTTGGAGGTCGCGGATTGTCCGCTGCCATTTTAAATGAGGAGATGCCCCCGTCTGCAGATCCTTTAGGCGAGGATGCAAACCTGGTCTTGGCAGCGGGGCCGCTAGCCGGAGCCATGGTACCTTCATCAGGCCGTATATCGGTGGGTGGCAAAAGCCCGCTTACCATGGGCATTAAAGAGGCAAACGGAGGCGGTCCGGCTGGGCAAAAACTGGACCGCCTGGGTATCCGTGCCGTGGTCGTGGAAGGTGTGCCCAAGGATAAAGGGCTTTATGTGCTGAAGGTTTCGGCGCAAAGGATCGGCCTTGAAACCGCAGATGCTTACAAGGGTATGACGACATACGAACTGGCCAGCAAACTCATTGAGGAAAATGGAAATAAGCCTGCCGTCATCGCTATCGGCCCCGCCGGAGAGCGTAAGCTAAAATCGGCTGCCGTCATCCTCACCGATATTGAAGGCCACGCCTCTCGGGCTGCGGCCCGCGGTGGGCTGGGTGCGGTTATGGGTGCCAAGGGACTCAAGGCGGTGGTTATTGATGACAATGGCTGCGGCCCGGTTCCCATGGTAGACCGAAACCGTTTCAAGGCGGTGCTTAAAAATTACGTAAAGCTGGTGAAAAGCGAGTTTCCTGCTAATATGAGCCGCATTGGAACCCCCATCATCGTAAACCCCTTAAGGGCTATTGGCAGCATGCCCGCTTTGAACTTCAGCGATCAAGAGCTTCCGGGCAGCGATCAACTGGGTGGGGAACACATTGAGACATTGGTCAAGGAACGCGGCGGAAAAATGATCGGCTGCATGCCGGGATGTCTGGTTCGCTGCTCGGTCGTGTTTAATGATGCAGCCCAAAAGCATGTCACCTCCAGTTTTGAATACGAAACCCTCGGCCTCATGGGTACCAATCTTGGTATTTGTGATCCGGATATCGTGGCGCAACTGGACCGGTGCTGTGATGAACTGGGGGTCGATACCATAGAAATTGGTGCGGCACTGGGTGTGGCGGCCAGTGCGGGCCGCTTGACCTTTGGAGATGGGCAGGCCATGCTAGACGCAATGGACCAAATTAAAAAGGCAACTGAACTGGGTACCGCTTTGGGCAATGGGGTGGTAAGCACCTGTGAGGCTCTGGGCATAGATCGTATACCGGCTTATCGTGGTCAGGCGATTCCAGCCCATGACCCAAGGATATGCAAAGCCGCCGGAGTCACTTATATAACCAGTCCCATGGGCGCTGACCACACAGCTGGCATGACATATGAGGATTCATTGTCTTCAGCAGGACAGGTCAAACGCTCATTTGACCTCCAAATTGCCAGCGCTGCCCGAGATAGTTTGGGCCACTGCCTGTTGGCAACACCGGCAGACCGCGAGGGGTGGCTTACCGCTATGACCGAAATGATCAACGCACGATATGGTACGGATATTACGGTTGAAGATATCAAGCAAACCGGCAATCAAACTCTTCGCGATGAACTTGAATTTAACAAGGGAACCGAATTCTCCACCACGCAGCCTGATATGCCCCGGTTTGTAACTCAAGAGGCGCTAACACCCAACCGGACAGTCTTTGATGTGCCAAAGGATGAAATATCAGGAATATGGGATCGGTTAAAGCCATAAACGATGAAATATTACCGATTGTGGATTGCATATTTTATCCCTATCCGTATCGACTTTCAGGGGTCTTTCTGAAGCTTGGGTGGCGCCTGATCCGAATCTTCGGCAGAAACGACCGGTGACATCTCCCTGGGGAGCGTTCGGATGTGCAGGTCTCGTTGCGGGAAGGCGATTTCGATGTTCAGTTCACGGAAGCGCCGGTCGATGTCGCAGCGGATCTGACTTGCCGCCGTCCAGTAGTCGTCTACATCTACCCAGAAGCGCAGGCGGAAGATCAGAGCGCTGTCACCATGATCGACGAAGATTACCTCCGGCCGCGGAAACTTTAAAACTTCGGAGGTTTGTTGGACAATGTCCAGCAGCGTTTTCTGCACCAAATCAATGTCTGATCCGTAGGCGACCCCTATTTCGAGGTTGCGACGCATCCGCTTGTCCTTGAAACTCCAATTGGTGACTTGCTGACTGATGAATTCGGAGTTAGGAATGATCACCGAGGCGTTGTCGAAGGTCTGCACCACGGTGGCGCGCACGTTGATTTTTTTTACTTCGGCCCACAGGCCGCCGACCTCGACATAATCCCCCACCTGGATGGGTCGTTCGAACAGCAGGATCAGGCCGCTGATAAAATTGTTAAAGATATTCTGCAAGCCGAACCCGATCCCGATACTGAGCGCCCCGAAGATCACCGCCAGTGAGGTGGTATCGACTCCCAGGATACCGAGGGCCAGTATCAAACCCAGTCCCCAGCCGAGATAGCTCGTAATCGTTAGAATCGAATCCTTGAGCCCGCGTTCAAGCAACCGGTTGTCCAGGATTTTTTCTTTCAACAAGGCCCGCCCGACGCGCAGGAACAACTTGGTTATAAAAACGATGACAATCGCCAGAACAATGCCTTTGGTATTGAGCTTTAAATTGCCGATCGCAATCGTTAAATCGAAAAGTTGCTCAAGTCGCGACCAGATAACACCCGAGGGATCCCAAACCCGAATAATACCTGCCGCCAGAGCGATCAGCCAAACGACCCGTGCAAGCTGGATCAGCGACCAGCGCCAATGGTAGCCGCTTGTCAATGGATTGGCCTTATCTGCCGCCGCAGCCTTAGCCCGAAAGTCGCGGTGCCACTCCCGCAGGGCGTTCAGGCTGATCCATCCCCAGAACAGCAGCGCCACCGATTCGTTCCACGACAGAAACAATTGCCCCGCCAGATAACCATAGCCGAACAGGTGTAGCACAAAGTTTCCGCCAAAGACAAGGTAGGTCCAAGCTCCTACGAGTGCGACCGTTTTCTGTTTGGGTGCGGCCTGGCCCAGGCGCACTCCCTGGGTAACAACCGGCTTCAACTGCCGCCAGAAAACAATCGTCCAGGTCAGAAAAACAGCTGAAACCGCCGTCCGCGCCACCCATGGCAGCAGTCCGTCTCTGCCCGCAATCCATAAAAGCATGAGGACAACAATAATTGCTGCACGGTAGAACCGAAAAAAACGCCTGAGATGAAGGGATACAAAAGACCGCAAGGCGGTCGACTGACCGCGAAATCCATGCTTGAGGTAATCCAGCCCCCAGCGAGTTATTAGCAGTAAGAGGAAGACATAGAATAAAAATCGCCCCAGATCGACATCGAGGAGCGAAAACTGTACGGAGCTGTAAAAGCCGAACAGCATCGTGATGCCAAGATACGGAAGGGAACGTCGCAGCAGGAACAGGCACAGCCACCGATAGTACCACTTCGGCCCTTCGCACCTTTCTTCGATTCGCTCAAGAATGATCAGGTAGCGTCCTCGAAGCATGATGATCGCTGTTAGCGCTGCCAAAAAAATGAGCCATGGGGCAAATCCACCCATTTTGATCTGCTGCCACACAGCTCTCCATGTCGCGGATTTAAAAACAGCCAAGATACGGACCTGAATAAATCGCAGATCTTCCAGCAAACCCTGGCCGCTTAATTCGCGCAGATGATCCACGCGCTGAAAGAACGATGCCTTTTTCAGACTTCCCAGCTGGGTCTTCAGTTTTTCACCGATGGCCTTTTTGGCCTCCAGAGCGGCTTTGTTCTGATCCAGCATATCTCCGAGGATTTTCAAATAGCGCGCTAGGAGCTGTTTCTTTTCCCGAAGAACCTCAAGCAATTTTTGGGTGGCAGCGTCCAGTCGCTGCTTCTGGGCATCTGATAATTGAGACTGCCGAATATCGGTGATCTGCTTTTGGGCCAGTTCGATGCGGTCAGCGGTTTTTTGAAAAGAAATCGATTTCGAATCCAAATTTTTCTGGAGCCTTTCAACCTCTTCGGTCAGGGTTCTGGATGCCAGCCGGTTGTCTTTGATCGCATTTTCCAGATCCTCGATCCGCGGACTGCTCACCAGCAGCAATTGGTTGTGAACCGCAATCTGCGAATCGTAGGCCTTGATT